>DASVDQ010000109.1 GCA_036381035.1 Trueperaceae bacterium
CGCCGAATGACGCCCACCCTCCTCCTTCTTCAAGATGTACACAGACCCAGAAAAACCCGTATGCGGCGTGATCGAACCAGGCTTAGCCAGAACCTGACCCCGCTCGATATCATCACGACCCACACCACGCAACAACACACCCACGTTGTCACCAGCCATGCCGCTGTCGAGGGTCTTGCGGTGCATCTCCACACCCGTCACGACCGACTTGGCGGTGTCCGAGAGACCGACGATCTCGACCTCATCACCCGTCTTCACCACACCACGCTCAACCCGACCCGTCGCCACCGTCCCACGACCAGTGATCGTGAACACATCCTCCACCGGCATCAAGAACGGCTTATCCACATCACGCTCAGGCGTCGGGATGTACGAATCAACCGCATCAAGCAACTCCCAGATGCGATCCACCCACTCGTTGCTGCCACGCGCCACCTTCGGATCAGCCGTGAGAGCCTCCAGCGCCTTGAGGGCAGAGCCCTTCACCACCGGGATGTCATCACCAGGGAACTCATAGCTCGACAGCAGCTCCCGCACTTCCATCTCCACCAACTCCAGCAGCTCCTCATCATCAACCATGTCCACCTTGTTCATGAACACCACGATGTAAGGAACCCCCACCTGACGCGCCAACAAGATGTGCTCACGCGTCTGCGGCATGGGACCATCAGCCGCCGACACCACCAAGATCGCCCCGTCCATCTGCGCCGCACCCGTGATCATGTTCTTCACGTAATCAGCGTGACCAGGACAATCCACGTGACTGTAATGCCGCGCCTGCGTCTGATACTCCACATGCGACGTGTTGATCGTGATACCCCGCGCCTTCTCCTCCGGCGCCTTATCGATCTGGTCATACGACTGCGTCGTCGCCGTCGGATCAGCCGTCGCAGCCGTAAACGTGATCGCCGCCGTCAACGTCGTCTTGCCATGATCAACATGACCAATCGTCCCAACATTCACATGCGGCTTCGTACGCTCGAAAACACCCTTAGCCATCTTCAGTAACTCCCTAAACCGTTAGTCGCTCGAGCCGATGCGCTCAGCGCTTGACGAGCTCTTCCTGGATGCTGCGCGGGACCGGCTCGTAGTGGTCCAGCATCATCGTGAACACCGCGCGACCCTGCGTCAGGGAGCGCAGGTCCGTCGCGTAACCGAACATCTCGGCCAGCGGCACGTTCGCCACAACGACCTGGGCGTTGGCCCTGGGTTCCATGCCCTGGATCTGACCGCGGCGCGAGTTGAGGCTGCCGATGACGTCGCCCATGTACTGGTCGGGCGTGACGACCTCGACGCGCATGATCGGCTCGAGGATCGTGGCATCGCCCTTGGCCATGGCCTCGCGGACCGCCATGGACGCGGCGATCTTGAAGGACATCTCGGACGAGTCCACCTCGTGGTAGGAGCCGTCGTAGAGGATGACCTTGAGGTCGACGATCGGGAACCCGAGGAGCGGTCCGGACTGGAGCGCCTCCTGGGTGCCCTTCTGGACGGCGGGGATGAAGTCCTTGGGCACCGTGCCGCCCACGACGGCGTTCTCGAACACGAATCCGCTGCCGCGCGGGAGGGGCTCGGCCTTGATCTTGACGTGGCCGTACTGACCGCGACCGCCCGTCTGCCTGACGAACTTGCCCTCGACGTCGACCGGCTTCATGATTGTCTCGCGGTAGGCGACCTGCGGGGCGCCGACGTTTGCGTTGACGTGGAACTCGCGCTTGAGGCGGTCCACGATGATCTCCAGGTGGAGCTCACCCATGCCCGAGATCTTGGTCTGGCCGGTCTCGGGGTCGGTCTCGACGCGGAAGGTGGGGTCCTCTTCCGATAGCTTGATGAGGCCGTTGCTCAGCTTGTCCTGGTCGGCCTTCGAGGCGGGCTCGATGGCGACCGTGATGACCGGCTCGGGCACCTCGATGGACTCGAGCAGGATGGGGTGATCCGGGTCGGTGAGCGAGTCGCCGGTCGTCGTGTCCTTGAGACCGATGACGGCACCAAGCTCGCCGGCCTCGATGCGCTCGATCTCCTCGCGGTGGTTGGCGTGCATCTTGAGGAGGCGACCGATGCGCTCGCGCTTGCCCTTGCTGGCGTTGTAGACGTACGTGCCTGCGACCAGGGCGCCCGAGTAGACGCGCACGAAGACCAGACGGCCGACGTAAGGGTCGGAGGCGACCTTGAAGGCGAGGGCGGACGTGGGGGCGTCCACGTCGGAGGGACGCTGCGACGGCTCGCCGTCCGGCGTCACGCCCTTGACGGGCGGGACGTCGAGCGGGCTGGGCAGGTAGTAGCTCACCGCGTCGAGGAGCCGCTGGACGCCCTTGTTCTTGAGGGCGGAGCCGCACAGCACCGGGAAGAGCTTGAGAGCCACGGTGGCGCGGCGGATGGCGGCACGCAGGGCGTCGGGTTCGATCTCCTCGCCCTCGAGGTAGAGCATCGCGATGTCGTCGTCGGCGTCGGCGAGGGTCTCCACGAGCTTGGCTCGCTTCTCCTCCGCCAGGGCCTTGAGGTCGTCGGGGATTTCGGTGACATCGATGTCGACGCCGATATCGTCGTTGTAGTAGACGGCCTTCATCTCGACGAGGTCGATGAGGCCCTTGAAGGAGTCCTCGGCGCCGATGGGCCACTGGACTGCAAGTCCTGTCGCGCCCAGCCGCTCCTTGAGGGACTTGAGCACCAGGTCGAAGCTGGCGCCGGTCTTGTCCATCTTGTTCGCGAAGGCGACGCGGGGGACGTGGTACTTGTCCGCCTGCCGCCACACGGTCTCGCTCTGGGGCTCGACGCCCTGGCTGGAGTCGAACACGGCCACGGCGCCGTCGAGGACGCGCATCGAGCGCTCGACCTCCATGGTGAAGTCCACGTGGCCGGGGTGTCGATGATGTTGATGCGCGTGTCGTGCCAGAAGCACTGGGTCACGGCCGAGGTGATCGTGATCCCGCGCTCGCGCTCCTGCTCCATCCAGTCCATCTGGGCGGCGCCCTCGTGGGTCTCGCCGACCTTGTGGATGCGGCCGGTGAAGAACAGGATGCGCTCCGTCAGCGTCGTCTTGCCCGCGTCGATGTGGGCGGCGATGCCGATGTTGCGGGTCTTGCCCAGGTCTGTCTTGGTCGCGATAGTCATGGCTTTCCCGTCGCTACTGGCGGCCGGAGGTCACCAGCGGTAGTGGGCGTAGGCGCGGTTCGCCTCCGCCATCCGCTCGACGTCCTCCTTCTTCTTCACGGCGCCGCCACGGCCGGCGGCGGCGTCGATGAGCTCGCCGGCCACGCGCTCGACCGCCGTCCGCTCGGGACGGGCGTCGCACGCCGCGACGAGCCACCGCAGCGCCAGCGACTGGGCGCGGCGCGGGATGACCTCGACGGGCACCTGGTAGGTGGAGCCGCCGACGCGGCGGCTGCGCACCTCGATGCGCGGGCGGATGTTGTCGAGGGCCTGGCGCACGACCTTGAGCGGCTCCTGGCCCGTCCGCTCCTGGATCAGGCGGCAGGCGCCGTAGAAGATGCGGCTGGCGAGGTTCTTCTTGCCGTCGCGCATCAGCTTGTTGATGAGCGCGGTGACGGTCGTGTCGGAGTAGACGAGGTCGGGCTGGAGCTTGCGGACCTCGGCGCGTCTGCGGCGTCCCACGGTTACCTCGCCCCGTCCTTCGGCTTCTTGGTGCCGTACTTCGAGCGGCCCTTGTTGCGCTGCACGTAGCGGCCGATGCCGACGCCCTGGGCGTCGAGCGCGCCGCGCACGATGTGGTAGCGGACGCCGGGGAGGTCCTTCACGCGTCCGCCGCGGATGAGGACGACCGAGTGCTCCTGGAGGTTGTGCTTCTCGCCGGGGATGTAGGCGGTGACCTCCTGGCCCCCGGAGAGGCGCACGCGGGCGATCTTCCTCAGCGCCGAGTTCGGCTTCTTCGGCGTCTGGGTCTTGACGGCCGTGCACACGCCACGGCGCTGCGGCGAGCCCTTCAGCGCGGGCGTCTTGCTCTTCTTCTCGATCTTCCTGCGCCCCTTGCGCAGCAGCTGGTTAACCGTCGGCAGAACGATCACTCCCTCTTTCTTCCCCACGCAGCCCGCGCGGAGCTCGTCGGCTCGAGGCCTCACGCCTCGCGATCTACGCGTTGCAACCGCCGCTGCGGCGGCCTGATTGCACTCACGACGAACCGTCCCCCGGACCCAGCGCTGCGGGCCAGGGGGCGACCAAACCGAGCAAGTATAGAGGCCCGTCCCTGCTGCACGCAAGCCCCGCGCTACAGAGGGGCGGCGGAGGTGAGGGCCGGGTGCGCCGCTGCTCTCATGCCCGCGGCCTAGCGTGGTTCGTGGCCGCGGCGGCGCGCACGGAGCGCGGCGCGGCCGCGCGGAGGCGAGCGAGGATGAGCGCGGAGCGAAGGGGCGAGGACAGGGAGCTGGCCGGCGTGCGGCTCACCAGCCCCGAGCGCGTCGTCTTCCCGGAGACCGGCGTGACCAAGGGGGAGGTGGCCGAGCACTACGCGTCCGTCGGCGAGGTGCTCCTCGGGCGCGCCGCCGGGCGACCCTTGGCCCTGGTGCGCTGCCCCGACGGCCTGGCCGGCGGGTGCTTCTACCAGAAGCACCCCGGCGAGTCGCTCGACCCCGACCTGCCCCGCGTGGTGATCGAGGAGAAGGAGGGGCCCGACGAGTACGTGTACGTCACGGAGGTCGCCCACCTCGTCGGGCTGGTCCAGGTCGGTGTCGTCGAGCTGCACACCTGGGGCAGCACCGTCGAGCGCCTGGAGGAGCCGGACAGGCTCGTCTTCGACCTCGACCCCTCCCCCGGCGTCCCCTTCGACGTCACCAAGGAGACGGCGCAGCGCCTGCGGCGCCTCCTCGAGCGCCTCGGCCTCACCCCGTTCCTGCGCGCGACGGGCGGCAAGGGGCTGCACGTCGTGGCGCCGCTGGAGCCCGAGTCCGGGTGGGACGACGTCAAGTCGTTCGCCGAGACCGTGGCGGCGACGCTCGCGTCCGCCGACCCGGACAGGCTCACGACCGACCTGCCGAAGGAGAGGCGCGAGGGCAAGGTGTTCGTCGACTACCTCCGCAACGGGCGCGGCGCGACGGCGATCGCCGACTACTCCGTCCGCGCGCGGCCCGGCGCGCCAGTGGCCGTGCCGCTGCGCTGGGACGAGCTGCCCGGGCTCGACGCCTCGTCCGCCTACGACGTGCGGCGCGTGAGGCGCCGGCTGGCGGCGCTGGGCGGGGACCCGTGGCAGGGCTACGAGGACGCGGCGGTGCCCCTGCCGCGGGCGGTCGCCGCCCTCGCCTCCGAGCTGGAGGCCGCGGCGGAGGAGGCGTGAGCGCCAGGGCGCTGTGGCGCGGCGTGGTGCGCTTCGGCACCGCCGCGGTGCCGGTGCGGCTCTACGCCGCCGTCGAGGACAGGCGCCTGTCGTTCCGCCTCCTGCATCGGGAGGACGGCGTGCCGGTGCGCAGCGCGCTGGTGAACCCCCTCACCGACGAGGTCGTCGCCTACCGCGAGGCGGGCCGCGGCTACGTGACCCCGGACGGCGCGATCGTGGCGCTCGAGGCCGCCGAGCTGGAGGCGGTCGAGCCGGAGCCCTCGCGGGACGTCGCGGTCACGCGCTTCGTGCCGGCCGGGGCCATCGAGCACCGCTGGTACCGTCGGCCCTACTTCCTCGGGCCCGACGGCGACGACGAGGCCCACGCCGCGCTGGCGGCGATGCTCGCGCGCACGGGCCGCGAGGGCGTGGCCCACTGGGTGATGCGCGACCGGGTCCACCACGGGTCGCTGCGCCTGCACCGCGGCTACCCCATGCTCGTGACGCTCAGGTCGGCCGCTCAGGTCGCGCCCTTGGGGCGGTTCGAGCCGGGCGAGGCCGGCGACCTGGACGAGCGCCAGCTGGCCCTGGCGCGGCAGCTCATCGAGGCCCTGTCGGCCGACCTCGACCCGGACGCCTACCGCGACGAGCACCGCGAGGCCGTGCTGGACCTCGTCGCCGCCAAGCGCGAGGGCAGGGAGGTCGCGGCGCCGCGTCCACGGGAGCGCCCGGCGACCACGGACCTCACGGCGTCGCTCGAGCGCAGCCTGGCGCGCGCGGGAGGGGCGGGCGGGCGTGCCTGAGGGTCGCCGAAGACGCCCCGGAGCGGGCGCCCCGGGCGGCCAGCCGCCCGCCGACGAGCGCGCCGGCGGTCCCGTGTGGCGGGGCACCCTGGCTTTCGGGCTCGTCGCGCTGCCCGTCGGCCTCTACCCCGGCGCGCGGCGCGTCGGCGCCCCGCTGCGCCTGCTCGCCCCCGACGGCACGCCGCTGAGCCGGCGCTACTACTGCCCGCTCGACGGCCGGTTCCTCGGACCCGAGGAGGTCGTGCGCGGCTACCCCGTGGGCGGCGGCGAGTACGTGACCTTGGAGGACGAGGAGCTCGAGGCGCTCGACCCCGAGAGGTCGCGGGCCATCGACCTTGACGTCTTCGTGCCGGTCGAGCAGGTCGATCCCGCCTACGTGGTCGCCTCGTACGTGCTGGTCCCCGAGCCGCCCGCGGTCACCGCCTACCGGCTGCTGGCGCGCGCGATGGCGGAGGCGGGCCGGGCGGGCATCGCGACCTTCGTGATGCGCGGGCGCTCGTACCTCATGGCGATCGTCTCGCGCGACGGGACCCTGAGGGGCCTCACGCTGCGCTACGCCGAGGAGCTGAGGGAGCCTGCCGAGGTCGGCCTGCCCGAGCTGGGCACCGCCGACGCGCGCACCGTCGAGCGCCTGACGTCCGCGGCCCGGACGCTGTTCGCCGACGACCTCGACCCGGGCGAGCTGGAGGACGCGACGGCGCGCGGCGTGGCCTCGCTCGCGGAGGGCAAGCTCGTGCGCGGCGAGGACGTCCTCGCGCCCCCGCCCGCCGCCGAGCCGGACGAGCTCGACGAGGAGCTGGAGGCGGCCCTCGTGGACGTCATGGAGCTGCTGCGCGAGAGGCTGGGCCGGGCCTACGGGGCCTGAGCGCGAGGGCGGTCGCGGCGCCCTGAGCGCGGTCACGAGCCCGTCTCCGGGACCACGCCGGCGCGGCGGCCCGCGTCAGCGCCTCGCGAGCGCGGCGCGGGCCCTCAGCACCAGCGCCTCGGCCTCGTCCGGGTCGTCGGCCACCGCGGTCAGGTGGCCCATCTTCCGGCCCGGTCGCGCCTCGTCCTTGCCGTAGAGGTGCAGGGTCACGCCGGGCGTGGCGAGGGCCGCGGCGAAGGCCGGCTCGCCGCCCGACCACAGGTCGCCCAGCAGGTTCGCCATCGCCGCCGGGCGCGCCAGGCGCACCTCGCCCAGGGGCAGGCCGCACACGGCCCGCAGCTGCTGCTCGAACTGGCTCGCCGGCGCCGCCTCGATCGTCAGGTGACCCGAGTTGTGCGGGCGCGGGGCGACCTCGTTGACGAGCAGGTCGCCGGAGCGCGAGAGGAAGAACTCGACGCAGCACACGCCCACCAGGTCGAGCCTCTCGGCCACGGTCACGGCCAGCTCGCGGGCGCGCACCGCCGACGCCTCCCCCACCCCGCGCCACTCGCGCCGGCCGCCCGCGAACGGGGCCACCGTCACGTCGAGGACGTGTCGCTCGTGGCGGTTGACGAACGGGGCGTAGGCCCTCGTCTCACCGGTGGCGCCGCGCGCCACGACCACCGACAGCTCGGCGCCGAGGTCGACGAGCTCCTCCACGACCACGGGCCCGGCGTCGGCCAGGGCGGCCGCCGCGTCTCGCGAGGCCGCGTCGGTCACGACCGCCTGGCCCTTGCCGTCGTAGCCGAGGCCGGCGGTCTTGACCACGCAGGGCGTGCCGACCTCCGCCACGGCGTCCGCGAGCTCGGCGGCGCCGGCGGCAGTCGCGTGGCGCGGGACCGGCAGCCCGGCGGCGGCGAGGAAGGCCTTCTCGCGCCCGCGGTGCTGCGTGACGTGCAGCACGGCCGGCGAGGGCCTCACCGTGCCCACGGCGGTCGCCTCCGCCAGGGCCGCGGAGGAGACGTTCTCGAACTCGAAGGTCACCACGTCGACGCGCCTAGCGAAGTCCCTGAGGGCGGCGGGGTCGTCGAGCGGCGCCCGCACGTGGAGGTCGGCGAGAGCGGCGGCCGGCGGGCGCTCCTCGGGCGCCAGCACGGCGAAGCCGTAGCCCATGCGCCGGCAGGCGGCGCCCAGCATCAGCCCGAGCTGGCCGCCGCCGACGACCCCGACGGTGGCGCCGGGCGGGATCGCGCCGCTCCTGCCCATCAGGGCTCGAAGGTGGGGGTAGGCAGCACGGTGGACGCCGCCGCGTCCGTCTGCTCGCGGCGGAAGGCCACGAGCCGCTCGCGCAGCTCGGGTCGGGTCAGGGCGAGCACCGCCACGGCGAGGAGCGCGGCGTTCTCCGCGCCGGCCTCCCCTATCGCCAGCGTGCCCACCGGCACGCCGCGCGGCATCTGGACTATCGAGAGCAGCGAGTCGAGGCCAGACAGCGCCGAGCTCCGCACGGGGACGCCGAACACCGGCAGGTGGGTGTGGGCGGCGATCATCCCCGGCAGGTGCGCCGCCCCGCCGGCCCCCGCGACGATCACCTGGTAGCCGGCGTCGGCGGCGCCGCGGGCGAAGTCGGCGAGGCGCTCCGGCGTGCGGTGCGCCGACACGACCGAGCAGCTGTGGGGCACCCCGAACGAGGTCAGCACCTCGTCGGCGCGCTTCATCGTCTCCCAGTCGCTGGCGCTGCCCATCACGACGGCCACCAGCGGGCGGTCGCCGCCGCCCGCCGGCGCCTCACCGCGACCCGAGACCTCGCGCGCGACCGACGCGGGGTCCGGCGCGCGCGGGCCTGCGCCGACCTCGCCGCGCGCGCTGGCCCGTCGCAGCCTGTCGCTCACGGCCAGCCAGGCCTCCCCGGGCGGCGGGGCCTCGACGAGGACCTCCTGCAGCCGGAGGGCGTCGAGGTGCCTCACGGCGGCGAAGAGCTCGCGGGCGAAGCCGGCGGCGTCCGGCGGCAGCACCAGCCAGCGCGCGTCGGGCGGCGGCTCCTCGCCCGTCGCGGCGAACCTCGCGTAGGGGACGGGCGCGTGCGGCTCGCGCCGAGCGATGACGCCGCGCGCCCCCACCAGCTCGCGCTCGAGGTCGTCGGCGGCGACGGTCCGCAGGGGCGTCGCGGGCGCGTAGTGGCGCGCCAGCGTGCCGGGCGCCCGCGGGCCCTCCGCGGACGCCGCGGCCACGGGCAGGACCTCCCCGACGCTCTCCAGGGGCAGCGCGCCGGGGCGCAGCAGGCGCGCCTCTGGCCCGCTGAGGTCGAGGATCGTCGACTCGAGCCCGTGCTCCGTGGGCCCGCCGTCGATCACCAGGACGTCCTCGTCCTCGAGCTCGTCCAGGACGTGATCGGCGCGGGTGGGGCTGACGCGCCCGAAGCGGTTCGCCGACGGGGCCACGAGCGCCGCGCCGTAGGCCGCCAGCAGGTCGAGCGCCACGGGGTGCGACGGCACGCGCAGCGCCACGGTGTCCTGGCCGCCGGTCACGGCGCGGTCGACCGACGGCAGCGCGTGCAGCACCAGGGTGAGCGGTCCGGGCCAGAAGCGGCGCGCCAGCTCCTCCACCAGCTCGGGCGCGACGCCGCGCTCCTCCTGCGCCGCCCGGTCGGCCCACGACCACAGGTCGTCGGCGCCGGGCAGGTGCACGATCAGCGGGTGGTCGCGCGGTCTGCCCTTGGCCGCGAACACGCGCGCCACGGCCGCGGGGTCAGCGGCGGCGGCGCCGAGCCCGTAGACGGTCTCGGTCGGGAAGGCGACGAGGCCGCCCTCGCGCAGCCGGGCGGCGGCCGCGGCGATGCCGCTCGTGTCGGCGTCTACCAGGCGTGCCATGGACGAAGCGGAGCATAGCAGCGCTACACTGCTCTCATGTTCGGGCTGTTCCGGCGCCAGGACCCGCGTTTCCGCGACGACGGGAACTTCCTCCTCTGCCAGGTGCGGACCGACGCCCACGGCGAGGTGATCAAGGTCCGCCTCTCGAAGACCTCGGAGATGAGCGTCACGGGCGGCGGCTACTTCGTCCGCAAGTCGCTCATCGGGCCGCAGACGCTCGACAACGCCACGCTCGAGGTCACCATGAACCGGTCGCACAAGGTCATCTCCGCGGCGGTCGACGGCGGGGAGCTGCTGCGCGCCAGCGAGTGGGTGGACTGACGACGGCGCCGGTCGTCCCGCCCGAGGGGCGCCGGACGCGCTCCCCCGCCGGCGCGCCGCGCCGCGCCGCGGACGCCGCCGGCGGCACGCGGCGGGCGCCCCCGTTGGCTCGCGCGCGAGGGACCGCACCCTCGGTCGCGCCTGAGGCTGCTATCATCGGTCCGTGCCAATGAACGAGGAAGGCATCCTCTCGTTCTCGGCCCCGCTCGTGGGCCGGCGGAGGCTCGTCGTCACGCCCGCTCCGGTGCTGGAGCTGGCGTACGCCTACTACTTCCTCATGCGCCGCTTCGGCGAGGGGCGCGACGACGACCTGCCGTGGGTGAGGCAGCTCAGGGAGAACCCGCCGGCCAGCATCGACATCCTGAAGCGGGCCTGGGGCGACGAGGAGCTGCGCTCCGTCGGCACCGAGCTGCTGCTCCTGGCCTGCAGCCTCGGCTACGCGCTCGATGGCACGCCGCAGCGCTTCCTCGCCGACTTCCCCGGCCTGGCCGAGCGCGCGCTGGAGGGCCTGCGTCAGCTCGTGGAGGAGAGCGAGGAGCTGGCGGACGAGGAGCGCGACGCCAAGTACGAGGAGGTCGCGGCGCGCCTCAGGCTGCTCGGCCAGCCGCGCGTCTCGGCGACGATGCAGAGCGCCCTCTCGGCGCTGTGGTCGTACCTGGAGCCCACCTACGAGCGCGAGGGACGCGCGGTCAGCGATGCCGCCGCCCGGGAGCTCGAGGCCGAGGTCGCCGCCACGGGCGACCTGCTATCGGCGCTGCCCGAACACCACTTCGTCCGCTTCGAGGGCGCCGCCGAGTCGTTCCGCAGGGCGCAGGACCAGGGCGGCAGGTTCGTCGTCGTCCCCCTCTACTTCGCCTCGCAGGGCGGCTTCCACCTCGACTTCGGCGGCGTCGACTACGTCGGCTACGGCGTGCATGCCGAGAGCCTCTTCGCCAAGCAGCAGTCGGAGCTGGCCGACCTGGCCGGGAAGCTCAAGGCGTTCAGCGACCCGACGCGCCTGCTGCTGATGGTGCTCATCGGGCGCCTCTCGCAGTTCCCGCTCACCGTCGGCGACCTCGCGAAGCAGGTCGGGGTCAGCCAGCCCACGACGAGCGGCCACCTCAGGCTGCTCAAGGAGATGGGCCTCGTCGACGTGGTGAAGAAGGGCAACCGCTCCTACTACAGCCTCGTCGAACCGGCCGTGAAGGACGTGATCGCGGCCCTGCAGCGCTCGCTCGTCGGCTGACGGTCCCCTCCCGCGGCCAGCGCGCCGCTCGGTCCGATGGCCTTCCCGGCTCGCGGTCTGCGGCGCGTCCGAGGGCCGTCCCGCCGGCACCGGGCCCCGCCGACCTATATCGGCGTCTCCCTATTGACACGAGGGGACCGTCCGCCTATAGTCCTCCATAGGAGGTGGCCTATGTTCTACACGGTCGCGCAGCTCAGGCAGCTGGTGAAGGACCGGATCGACAGCAACGCGCGCAGCGCCCGTCTGGCGCGGGCCTCACAGGCCGGCAGGCGCGTCGGCGACGCCCGTTGAGCTAGGTCACCCCTGCTTCCAGGAGGCGCGCTCGCACCATCCTCCAGCAGTCGGTGCGGGCGCGTTGACGTGTCAGCGCCCAGCAGCTTCATAGCCGAACGCCGAACGGATCGGTCCTCTTCGGGGCGCGAAAGCCGCCGCGCGGCCGTCGTCGGCGCGCTCGCCAGGGGGCGGGCGGCCGTGGCCGGAGGGCTCGACCGACGGCGGGCGGCGCCGGCGAGCGCCCGCTCCGCCTGACGGTCACTGCGCGCTGGTGAGGTCGGGGCGCAGCGAGCGGGCCTCGCGCAGGTAGACGTGCACCATCTCACGCTGCGAGCGACGCGTGTGCACCTGCATCATCACCCTGATGCAGCGCGGCAGTCGGCCCGGGACGGGGATCTCCTGGTTGCACAGCAGCGGCACCATGTCCATGCCCAGCTCGCGGGCGGCCTCGGCGGGGAACGTCGAGACGAGGTCGGGCGTGGTCGTGAAGAAGATCGCCGCGATGCGGTCGTAGTCGGTCACGCCGTTCGCCTCGAGCATCGCCCCGAGGAGCTCGCGGGTGGCCGCGAGGATGAGGTCGGGGCGGTCCTCCGCCACGGTGATGGCGCCCCGCACCCCGCGCACCCAGTAGGGCCCGTCGTCCATGGCGCGGAGTCTACCAGCAGCCCCTGGGCGCCCCCGGGAGGGCTCCGCTACGTCGATACTGGACCCATGACGCGAGACGCGGCCGCTGCGCCAGAGTGGTTCGACCTCACCGACGACCAACGCGCCCTGCTCGGCCCCCTGCGGGAGGTGCTGAAGGGAGAGGTCGCGCCCGGAGCCGCCGCGAGGGACGCCGCCGGCGAGTTCCCGCACGACCTGGTCAGGCGGCTGGGCGAGCTCGGGCTCTTCGGCCTGCAGGTCCCGGAGCGCCTAGGCGGGGCCGGGCTGGACACGGTGACGGCCGCGCTCGTCATCGAGGAGGTCGCGTCCGTAGACGGCTCGCTGGCCCTCACCGTCGCCTCCCACAACTCCCTCTGCCTCGGGCACCTCCTGCGCGCCGGCGACGAGCGGCAGCTCGAGCGCTGGGTGCCGCCACTCGCCGCGGGGGAGCGGCTGGGCGCGTGGTGCCTGACCGAGCCCGGGGCCGGCTCCGACGCCGCCGCGATCGCCACCCGCGCGCGCCCGGAGGGCGACCACTGGGTCGTCGACGGCAGCAAGGTCTTCATCACGCAGGGCACCGTCGGCTCCACGTACGTCCTCATGGCCCGCACGACCGACCCGGCCGCGGGCCGCGAGCGGTCCCACGGCATCAGCGCCTTCGTCGCCGACGGCGCGACAGCGGGCCTCGTGCGCGGCAAGCCGGAGAAGAAGCTCGGGCTCACCAGCTCCGACACCACGCCCCTCGCGTTCGAGGGCATGAGGTTGCCAGCCGACGCCCTGCTGGGACGCGAGGGCGAGGCGTTCGCCGACGTCTCGTACGTGCTCACCGGCGGGCGCATCGGCATCGGCGCCATGGCCGTCGGTCTCGGGCGCGCCGCCCTCGAGACGGCCCTCGCCTACGCGGCGGAGCGGCGCCAGTTCGGCAGGCCCATCGCCCGCCACCAGGCGATCGCCTTCAAGCTCGCCGAGATGGCCATGGAGCTGGAGGCCGCGCGCCTGCTCGTGCGCAAGGCGGCCGCCCTGCGCGACGCGGGACGAGAGCACACCGCCGCGGCGGCGATGGCCAAGCTGAAGGGCAGCACCGCCGGCGTGGCGGCCTGCGACGCCGCGATCCAGGTCCTCGGCGGCTACGGCTACACTAAGGAGTACCCGGTGGAGCGCTACTGGCGCGACGCCCGCCTCACCCGCATCGGCGAGGGCACCGACGAGATCCAGCACCTGATCATCGCCAGGGACCTGCTGCGCTCGGTGGGAGCCTGAGGACCCGCGGCGCCACCGACTGCCCCGCTCGGTAGAGGCGTGAGGGACCTCCCGGCGGGGACGCATGACGACCGGGTCACCGCCGCGGTGGACGCCCGCGAGCCGGCTGGGCGGACGCGCGGTCCCTCAGGCGGCCGCGCGCTCGCCCGGGGGCGCCGCGCCGAGCGGGGCGTCGAGCACCTCGTCGGGCACCGCGCGCAGGGCGTCAGTGAGCAGCTCCGGACCGGCGCCGGGGCGGTGGGCGCCCTCGCTGAGGGCGCGGCGCCACGCGCGTCCGCCCGGAGCCCCCTTGAACAGGTTCAGCATGTGCCTCGTGACGGCGTGGAGCGGCGTGCCAGCCGCGACCTCGGCGGCGGCGTGGTCGGCCATGGACGCGACGACGCCCCGCAGCGTGACGGTACGACCGGAGCCCGTGAGGGCCGGGTCGACGTCGGCGAGCAGCGCCGGGCGCTCGTAGAACGCCCGACCGATCATCACGCCGTCGACCCACCGCAGGTGCTCCATCGCCGCGGCGACGTGCGGCACGCCACCGTTGAGCTCGACCGGGAGCTCGGGGCGCTCGCGCTTCAGGCGGTAGACGTCCTCGTAGCGCAGCGGCGGCACCGTCCTGTTCTCCCGCGGCGACAGGCCGCTCAGCCAGGCCTTGCGCGCGTGGACCGTGTACGCGACGGGCGCGCCGCCGGAGGACGCCTCCACGACGTCGACGAAGCGCAGGAGGTCCTCGTAGGCGTCGGCGTCGTCGATGCCGATGCGGTGCTTGACGCTGACGGGCAGCCCCGCCTCGGCCAGCGCGGCCAGGCACTCGCCCACAAGCTCCGGCTCGGCCATCAGGCAGGCGCCGAAGCGGCCGCTCCTCACGCGGTCGGAGGGGCAGCCGACGTTGAGGTTCAGCTCGGCGTAGCCGAACTCGGCCCCCGCCGCGGCGGCGGCGCGCAGCTCGTCGGGGTCCGACCCGCCGAGCTGCAGCACGACGGCGCCCTCCTCCGGCGAACGCCCTAGGAGCCGCTCCCTGTCGCCGTGCAGCACGGCCTTGGCCGTGACCATCTCGGTGTAGAGCAGGACCTGGCGCGAGAGCAGCCTGGCCAGGCGCCTGAAGTGCCTGTCGGTGAGCGCCATCATCGGCGCGACCGAGAGGCGCGGCCGCACCCCGCGCCAGCCCGTTGCGGCGCGCCCTGTCAAGCGGGCGCCTCCACGCGCCTCGGCTTGCGGAACGCGATGTCCTCCCACTCCCCCTCCTCGACGACCTCGAGGGACGGGTTGCGGTCCCTGAAGAACGCCACGACCTCCTGCACGAGGTCGTCCGGCGTGCTCGCCGCCGAGGTGACGCCCACCCGGCGCACGCCGGCCAGCCAGCCCTCCTCGATGTCGGCGACCGACTCGATCCGCCGCGCGTTGCCGGTCATGCCCTCGGCGAGCTCGACGAGCCTCATGCCGTTCGACGACGCGGCGCTCGTCACCACGAGGAACAGGTCGACGCGCGGCGCGATGCGGCGCACGGCGTCCTGCCTGTTCTTGGTGGCGAAGCAGAGGTCGTCGGAGGGCGGCACGACCAGGTTGGGGAAGCGGCTCTTGAGGACCTCGATGGTCCTCATCGTGTCGTCGACCGAGAGCGTCGTCTGCGTCAGCACGACGACGCGGTCGGGGTCGGGCACCTCGACCGTGTGGGGGTCGGCGAGGCCGGGGTCGTGGTTGCGGTTGCCCACCACGGCCACGACCGTCGTGTGCTCCGGCGCCTCGCCCCGCGTGCCGATGACCTCCTGGTGAGTCGTCGAGTCGCCGACGAGGAGGACGTGGTAGCCGCGCTCGGCGTAGCGCTTGGCCTCGTTGTGGACCTTCGTGACCAGCGGGCAGGTGGCGTCGACGGTCGCCAGCCTCAGCTCGGCGGCCCGCCTCCTGACCGCGGGGCTCACGCCGTGGGCGCTGAAGACGACCGTGTGGCCGACCGTCCTCCCCGCCGCGGCCGCGGCGCGCCGGGCCTCCTCGAGGTCGTCCAGGTCCTCGACGAACGTGACCCCGTGGCGCTCCTCCAGCCGGGAGACGACGGTCTTGTTGTGCACGATGTCGTGGTAGACGGCGATGCCGCCCTCGCCGCGCGCCGCGGACTCGGCCGCCTGCTCCTCGACGGCCCTGATCGCCATGACGACGCCGGCGCAGAACCCGCGCGGCTTGGCGAGGTAGAGGCGCTCGACCATCCCGGCGATGATACCGGGGCCCGCCCGCGCCGGGCGTCCGCGCGCTTGTCCCAGCGAGACCGCGCGTGGTACTCTCGGGGACGCTGCCTGATGGGAGCGGGCGATTAGCTCAGCAGGTTAGAGCGCGTCGCTGATAACGACGAGGTCGGTGGTTCGAGTCCACCATCGCCCACCACGAGAACGGCGCGCCCGGGTCCGGGCGCGCCCTCTGCTTCGGCGCCACCCTCCGGCGGCGCGCGGCGCCTAGTCGGCCCCGTTGCCCACGAAGACGTCGGTGCGCGCGCCCAGCGTCAGCTCGACGCGGAACGTGGCGTTCCCGCGCTGCACGGTCACGACCACCGTCTGGCCGATCTCCTTCTGCCTGATCTCGGCGACGAGGTCCTGGTAGGTGGGCGTCGGTCTGCCGTCGATCGCCACCACGACGTCGGCCTGCGGCACGATGCGCACGCCGCTCTCGCTCACCAGGGTCTCCTCCGAGCGGCTGCGCAGCCCGGCGCGCTCGGCGGGGCTGCCGGGCATCACCTGGCGGACGATGACGCCGGGACGCGCGCCCAGGTAGTGCGCCGACCTGGCCGGGTCGTAGTCGTTCTCGACGGTGAAGCCGATCACCGGCACGTCGCGCCGGCCGCCCGCCAGGACGGTGGTGAACAGCTCGTCGCCGGCGACGAGCGGGACGGCGTAGCTGGCGTAGGCGCTGGGGAGGCGCGCGCCGCGCAGGTAGGGCGGCACCCAGTCCTGCGAGGTCATCGCCGACGGGTTGAAGCTGATGTAGCTGACGACCCCGACGACCTCGCCCTTCTCGTTGACCACCGGACCGCCGGAGTCGCCCGGCGCCAGGGAGTTCGTCAGCTCGATCGTGCCGCTGGCGAAGTCGGCCCGGCCCGCCTGGACGCCGAGACGCGTGACACGTCCGGCGCGCGCCGCCAGGAAGTCGCCGCGGCTGTTGCCGATGGCCACCACCTGGTCGCCGACCTCAGGGCGCCTGGCGGCGGGCGTCAGGTACGGCACGGCGTGGTCGACGTCGGCGCGCAGCGCCGCCACGTCCATGTAGACGTCGAAGCCGACGAGGTCGAGCGTGTACTCGGCGCCGGCCGCCGTGACGGCCACCAGGCGCGTGGGACAGGGCTGCGTGCTGCTCTGCTCGACGACGTGGAAGGCCGTGAAGACCATGCCGTCCGCGGTGACGAAGAAGCCGGTGCCGACGCCGAGCGTCTGGCCGGCCCGCGAGCCCGTGCACCGCGCCTCGATGCGCACTGTCGCGTCCCTGGCGAGCAGGTAGGCCTCCTCGAGCTGCCCCTCGGGCTGCTCGACGGGAGGCGGCCCCTGCACGTGCATCAGCCGCGGCTCCTCCCGCCGCAGCTCGGTGGCCAGCACCGCCGCTAGCGCCAGCGTGAAGAACAGCAGCCACGTGAAGGGCCGGGGTCCCGACACGACGCCAATATAAGCGGCCTACGGACGGGCCACGAGTATCATTGGCCGCATGCCGCCGCTCCCCGACAACGCCCCCGACCCCGCGTACCGCGAGAAGCTCCGCGAGGCGGCGCGCGTCGCGCGCTCCTGGAGCGGCCCCGTCGTCGTCCTCACCCACGTGGACCCGGACGGCGACGCCGTCGGCAGCAGCCTGGCGCTCGGGCGCGCCCTGAGGACGCTGGGCAAGGACGTCACCGTCGCCACGACCCCTCCCAGGTACCTGCGCTTCCTCGCCGACGAGGGAGAGCTCGTCGACGAGGTGCCGAGGCTGCCGCAGGGCGCGCTGCTGTTCGTCCTCGACGTGGCCGACAGGTCGCGCGTGGCCGGCGGACCCGCCGAGGGCGCGGCGTTCACGGTGAACATCGATCACCACGGCACCAACGACCGCTTCGGCGACATCGCCGTGGTGCAGCCGAGCAAGGCCGCCACGGCGCTGCTGGTGAAGGAGCTGATCGACGAGCTCGGCGTGGCTTGGACCCCCGCGATCGCCACGCCCTGCCTCACCGGCATCATCACGGACACCGGGAACTTCCGCTTCGCCAACACGAACCGCGAGGTGCTCGAGGCGGCGGGCGAGCTGCTCGACCACGGCGTCGAGTACGTCTGGCTCACCGACAGGCTCCAGTGGCGCCACCCCGACTACTTCAAGACCCTGGGGCGCGTCATGGAGACCGTCGAGTTCGACCTCGGCGGCAGGCTCGTCACCGCCCGCTACACGGCGGACATGAAGCCCGTCTCCGGCGCGGAGGAGGACGACTCCGACGACTTCGTCGGCATCATCCGCTACGCCGAAGGCGTCCTCGTCGCCGCCCTGCTGAAGGAGCGCGGGCCCGACGTGAAGATCAGCGTGCGCACTCGTGACGGCGTCTCGGCGCAGGCGATCTGCGTGGAGCTGGGCGGCGGCGGGCACGTGGCGGCCGCCGGCGCCACGCTGCCGGGCGTCGACCTCGACGAGGCCGAACGCCGGCTCGTGGCGGCCGCGCGGCGGGAGCTGGAGCGCCAGGGCCAGCTGCCCGTGACGGCCTAAGGACGGTCGAAGCGCCGGGCGGCTCGAGCACTCCCGCGGCTCGGCGCCAAGCCTCACGCGGACGGCCGCGGCCCGGCGCCGCGGCGGACCGCCCCTCGGCGCCCGCCGCCCACTAGCAGACCCGTCAGTCGACGCGTCCCACCCCGACGGACTTGCCGACCTGACCCGCGACGGTCGGCAGGAGCGCGACCGCGAGCGTGAGCGCCCAGCCCGCGGCGGGCAGCGCCTCCACCGACAGCGCCGCCCTCAGGGGCGGCAGCGAGGTCACGGACGCGACCATCAGGCTGCAGGCCGCGATCGCCGCCCAGACCCAGGGGTTGCGCGTGAGCGGGTCGGGGGCGGCGGGCGCGCCGGTCCGCCGGCGCCGGCGCACGTCCCTCATGTTCAGCACGTGGAAGACCTGCGCCAGCGCCAGGCCGAGGAAGGCCACGGTGACCGCCTGGCCGGTCGTGAGGCCCAGCGGACCGAGGGCCAGGGCGTACGCCGCCAGCACCGGCGCCGTGAGGAGCAGGGCGTAGACGGCGACCAGGCGCCAGTGGCGCGACGCGACGAGCGGCTCCCGCGGGTCGCGTGGCGGCCTGTCGAGGACTCCTGGGTCGGCCGGCGTGGTGCCGAGCGCCAGCGCCGGGAAGACGTCGGTGACGAGGTTCAGGAACAGGATCTGCAGCGGCAGGAGGGGCAGCGGGAAGCCGAGGGCAGCGGCGAGGCCGATCACGAGGATCTCGCTGAGGTTGCACGACAGCAGGTAGGCGACGGCGGCGCGGATGTTGCGGAAGATCGCGCGACCCTCCTCCACCGCCGCGACGACCGTCGCGAAGTCGTCGTCCTTGAGGACCATCGCCGCCGCCTCGCGGGCGACGTCGGTGCCGCGCCGTCCCATGGCCACGCCGATGTCGGCGCGCCGCAGCGCCGGGGCGTCGTTCACGCCGTCGCCGATCATCGCGACCACGCTGCCGGCGGCCTGGTGGAGCTCGACGAGGCGCAGCTTCTGCTCGGGGCTGACGCGGGCCAGAACGTCCGTCGCCACGGCGCGCGCCGGGCCCTCCCCGTCCGCGGCGGACCGCGCCAGGTCGGCGCCGGTGACGACGGCGTCCGGGTGCGCGAGGCCCACCGACCGCGCGATCGCCCGGGCCGTGACCGGCTGGTCGCCCGTGACCATCACCACGCGGATCCCGGCCCTCCGGCACTCCCGCACCGCCGCCACGGCCGCCTCGCGCGGCGGGTCCGCGAGACCGACCAGCCCGACGAGGGTCAGGCCCTCGAGGGGCTCGCCGGGTCGCCAGGCCCCGCGCCTGTCGGCCAGCGCCAGCACGCGCAGCCCCTCGGCGGCCATGGCGCGGTTGCGCTCCAGCCAGGCCTCGCGCCCGGCCTCGTCGAGGGGCGCGGCGTCGCCGCCCGGCGTTGCGACGCTGACGCAGGCGGGCACGACGGCGCCCGGCGCGCCCTTGACCAACAGCAGCCCGCCCTCCTCCGCCTGGTGGAACGTCGCCATCACGCGGTAGTCGGCGTCGAACGGCAGCTGCGAGAGCTCGGGCAGCAGCTCGTGGAGCGCCCCGCGCTCCACGCCCTGGTCCCTGGCGGCGCGCAGCAGCGCGACCTCCATCGGGTCGCCCACGTCGTCGGCGCCACCCTCGCTCAGCGAGGCGGTGCCGCACAGCACGGCCGCGCGCAGGGCCCTGTCGATCGGCTCCGCGCCCGCGGCCACCCGGCGCGGGTCGCGGCGGCCCGGACCGGCCTCGTGGCGCCCGTCGGGCAGCCACCAGCCGGCCACGGCCATCCGGTTGTGCGTCAGGGTGCCCGTCTTGTCGGTGAGGATCACGTTCGTGGCGCCCAGGGTCTCGACGGCGGAGAGGCGGTTGACGAGCGCGTTGCGGTCGGCCATGCGCTTGGCGCCCCTGGCGAGGGTAAGAGTGGCGATAACGGGCAGGCCCTCCGGCACCGTCGCTACTGCCAGCGCTATGGCCGTCTGGACCATCTCGAACCAGCCGCGGCCGGTGGCGAGGCCGTAGCCGGCCACGGCGGCGGCGGCGCCGAGCGCGACCCACAGCAGCCTGCCGCCGAGGGCGTCGAGGCGCCGCTCGAGGGGCGTCCGCTCCGGCTCGGCTGCCCGCACGAGGCCGGCGACCCGGCCCAGCTCGGTCCGCATGCCCGTCGCCACGACGACGGCCTCCCCGCGCCCCCTGATCACGGACGTGCCGCGGTAGAGCATGGGCCGGCGGTCCGCCAGGAGCGCCGCCGGCGCCACGGGCTCCGGCGCCTTGTCCACCGGCACGGACTCCCCGGTGAGCGCCGACTCGTCGACGGCGAGACGCCACGCGCTCACGAGCCTGGCGTCGGCCGGCACGACGTCGCCGGCCTCGACGACGAGCACGTCGCCCGGCACGAGGCTCGGCGCCGGGACCACGGCGGGACCACCGCCGCGCCGCACCGTCGCCTGCGCCGTGCCGAGCCTGCGCAGCGCCTCGACGGACCGGACGGCCCTGACCTCGGTGAGGAAGCCGGCGGTCGCGTTGATGGCCAGGACGACCAGCACGGCCAGGGCCTCCGACCACTGGGCGAAGGCGGCGGACAGGACCGCCGCCGCCACGAGCATCCATGTGAGCACGCCGCGGAACTGGCCCAGTAGCACCTGCCAGCTCGTGCGCAGCGGCGCGACCTCGAGCTCGTTCGGCCCGTGGCGACGCAGGCGCGAGGCGGCCTCCGCCTCGTCCAGGCCGGCGCGAGGGTCCACGCCGAGGGCGTCGGCGACGGCGTCCGCGGTCGCCGCCCAGGGCGCCTCCAGGGGGCTCGGTCTTCCGGACGCCGCTGGCGTGTCCATCCTCAGCCGCGCCGAGGGGCCGGCCCGCGCCTCAGCCGAACCGCGTCGCCAGCGCCCGCGCCTCGGCGGCGAGCTCCGCCAGCCTGCCTGGCTCCACCTCGACGGGTCTCACGCCGCGCTCGGCCAGCCACGGCAGCACCTCCTCGGTGGGCAGGTTACCGACGAGGTCGTCGCCGGCGAAGGGACAGCCGCCCACCCCGCCCAGCGCCCCCTCGACCCACCGCACGCCGCGGCGCAGGCCGACCTCGAGGAGCGGCCGCCAGGCGTCGGGCCGTGCGTGGAGGTGCAGGCCGAGGTCGCTGGCGTTCGAGACCGAGGAGAGCACGCGGTCGACGAGCCGCTCGTCGGCGGTGCCGACGGTGTCGGCCAGGGCGATGCGGTCCACGCCGGCGTCGCGCAGCCGCTGGATCGCCTCGGCCGTCACGTGGGGCCCCCACGTCTCGCGGTACGGGTTGCCGAACGCCATCGACACGTAGACGACGAGCCCCAGGCCGGAGCTGGCGCAGAGCTCCTGCATCGCGGCGAGGTCGCGCCACGACTCCTCGAGCCCGCGCCCCACGTTGCGCCGCTGGAACGTCTCGTTCACGCTCAGCGGGTACCCGACGGTCGTGACCCGCCCCGAGGCGAGCGCCCTCTCCACGCCCTTGACGTTGCCGACGATGCATATGAGGTCGGCTCCCTCCGGGGCCGTGAGGCCCTCGAGCACGCGCTCGGTGTCGGCCATCTGGGGGACGGCCCGCGGCGAGACCAGGGAGCCGAGGTCGAGGTGCGTGAAGCCGGCGTCGAGCAGGTCCTGCAGGTGGGCCACCTTGACGTCGGTGGGGATGGCGTGGGCCAGCCCCTGCCAGGCGTCGCGCGGGCACTCGACGTAGGTTGGCCCGCTCGCCGGCATGCCGGGATGATAGCCCAGGGGCGCGCCGGCATCCCCCTCCACGACGTCTATACTCGCGGCGTGCTCCGCAGGATCGAGCTGCGTGACTTCGCCATCATCCGCGAGCTGGAGCTCGAGCTCTCCCCCGGCCTCAACGTCCTCACGGGCGAGACGGGGGCGGGCAAGTCGATCGTCGTCGACGCGCTCGCGCTCCTCGCCGGCGGCCGGGCCGACGTCTCCTTCGTGCGCGCCGGCGCCGACAGCGCCCTCGTCCAGGGCGAGTTCGACGGCGCCGAGGTCTCCTCCGCGGCCCGGCGCATCGCGCTCTCCGGCCGGCACTCCGCCCGGCTGGACGGCGAGCTCGTGACCGTCGGCGAGCTGGCCGAGCGGGTCGGCCCCCTCGTGGCCGTGTTCGCCCAGCACGGCGCGCTAGAGCTGCAGGGCGCCGCGGCGCAGCGCGCGCAGCTCGACAGGCTGCTGCCCGAGGACGCCAGGCAGGCGCTGCAGGAGCACAGGCGGGCGTTCCAACGGCGCGCCGAGGTCGCGCAGCGCCTCGCCGAGGTGCGGGCGGCCAAGCGCGAGCGCGCCCGGCGGCTCGACGTCCTCGCCTACCAGGTGCAGGAGATCGACGAGGCCAAGCCGCGGCCGGGCGAGGAGGAGGAGCTCGAGGCCGAGCTGCGGACCCTCCGCCACGCCGAGCGCGTGGTGCAGGGCGCCGGCGCGGCACTCGCCGCCCTCGCCGGCGAGGAGACCGGAGCCGTCCAGCTCGCGGCCGACGCCGCGAGGGAGCTGAGCGCCGCGGCGAAGTACGCCCCGGCGCTGGAGCCGCTGGCGCGGGACCTCGACGACGCGCTCACCGGCCTGGGCGCGGTCGCCGCCGAGGTCGAGTCGTTCCTCGCCGGGTTCGAGGCCGACCCGGCCCGCCTCGACGCGGTGCAGGCGCGGCTCTCGAAGCTCGACGACCTGAAGCGCAAGTACGGCGACGACCTCGCCGCCGTGCTCGCCTACCGCGAGGCGGCGGCCCGCGAGCAGGAGGAGCTGCTGGCCCTCGACGAGGACGAGGCCGAGCTGGTCCGCGAGGAGCAGGAGCTCGCCGAGGAGCTCGCCCGCCTCGCCGACGCCCTCACTGCGGCCAGGCGCTCGGCCGCCCAGCGGCTCGAGGCGCAGGTGGCCCCGCTGCTGCGGCGCCTCGGCATGCCGAACGCCTCGTTCGCCGTCGCCGTCGAGCCGCTCGCCGAGCCGAACGCCGGCGGCGCCGACGAGGTGTCGTTCCTCTTCAGCGCGAACCTCGGCGAGCCGCCCGGTCCCGTGTCGCAGATCGCGTCGGGCGGCGAGCTGTCGCGGCTGATGCTCGCGCTCCACCTGGTCACCGGCGCCGCGCAGCCCACGTTGGCCTTCGACGAGGTGGACGCCGGCGTCGGCGGTCGCGCCGCGCGCGAGGTCGGCGCGCTTCTCGGCGAGCTGGGCCGCGGACGGCAGGTGCTCGTCGTCACCCACCTGGCCCAGGTCGCCGCGTTCGGCGACGCCCACTTCGTCGTCACCAAGGCGGAGGAGGCCGGGCGGACGCTGACCACGGTGCGGCGCGTGACCGGCCGCGAGCGGGCGGAGGAGCTGGCGCGGATGCTGTCGGGAACGGTGACGGAGGCGTCGCTGTCGCACGCCGAGGAGCTGCTGGCCGCGGCGGCGGACGCGCGGGCACACGGACCCTCCCTCGCCTGAGCTAGACTCAGGTCACCTTGCGAGGGGAGCACCACTTGGACGCCGAGGGCTTCCACGAGCAGACCCCCTGCCCGAGCTGCGGCAGCCGGCGGACGATCACGTTCCACTACCGGGAGGGTTTCGAGGAGCTCGAGTGCGAGTCCTGCGGCTACCGCTCCGACGCCGAGGAGATCGCCGCCCTCACGCGCTACGGGGGCGAGGTGCTCGAGCGTGAGGGATCCGAGGGCGACAGGGTACCCGTACCGATCAGGACTTTGAAGGCCTAGGTGATGGAGGTGACTGCCGCGACCCTCACCGAGACGACGGTGAGGGCGTCTCGCGGTGCGCCGTCGACCTCTGGCGGCGGGGGTGCGCCGCCGCGCCCCGGGAAGGAGAGCCGATGGAACTCAACGTGGTCCTGAGCTCGGAGGAGATCCTGCGGGGTCTCAAGCACTACCGGCGCATCGCCAAGCAGGACCTGCTGCTGGCGAGCGAGACGGACAACCCCGAGGTCTTCAGGCGCCACGCCGAGGCTCGGCGCAGCGTGTACTCGTACCTCTCGGAGCTGGCCCAGACGAAGTCTCCGCCCGAGGTCGTGGAGGAGGCGCTGAGGGCGTACCGGGAGCTGCCGTTCGTGACGGGCAGCGACGACGAGGCCCTCACCGAGATCAAGGGGCGCGAGAACGCCCTGGAGAACTTCTTCCTGATGATCGGCCTCGAGCCGAAGCTGCGGCGCGAGATCCGCAGCCAGCGCAAGGCGCTGCACTCCCGCGAGACGCCGGGCCACGAGGCCGCGGCGCGCGAGCTCTGAGCCGGGGTGCCCGTGTTATCTACTGAGGCGTGACGCTCTCCGAGCTCGAGCGCCTCGCGGCCGAGAAGCCGCCGGCGCTGCGCGAACTCTCCGACAACCTCGTCTTCGGCGAGGGACCAGATGACGCCGCGTTCATGCTCGTCGGCGAGGCGCCCGGCGAGGAGGAAGACCTGCAGGGCCGCCCGTTCGTCGGCCGCGCCGGCCAGCTCCTCGACAAGATCCTCGCCTCCGTCGGCCTCGAGCGCGAGCAGGTCTACATCACGAACGTCGTCAAGTTCCGGCCGCCCGGCAACCGCAACCCCACGCCGGCCGAGGTCGCCGCCAGCGAGCGCGTGCTGCTCGAGCAGATCAGGATCGTCCGGCCGCAGGTGATAGGGACCCTGGGGAACGTCCCGACGCAGTACTTCCTCAAGACGAACGAGGGCATCACGCGGCTGCGCGGCCGCTGGTTCGACTGGCACGGCATCAAGGTCATGCCGCTCTTCCACCCCGCCTACCTGCTGCGCAACCCCACGCGCGAGCGCGGCGGCCCGAAGTGGCTGATGTGGCAGGACATGCAGGAGGTCAAGCGGGCGCTCGACGCCCTGCCGCCGCGGCAGGGCAGCGTCGTCATCGACACGGCCGAGCAGGTGTCGCTGTTCTGACGTGAGGGCGCTGGTGCAGCGCGTGTCGCGCGCCGAGGTGCGCGTCGGCGGTGAGGTCGTTGGCCGCGTCGGGCGCGGCTTCCTGGTGCTCCTGGGCGTGGGGCCGGAGGACGACGAGGCCGTCGCGGAGAGGCTCGCCGACAAGGTGCGCAAGCTGCGGGTCTTCCCCGACGAGGCGGGCCGGATGAACCGCTCGCTGGAGCAGGCGGGCGGCGGCTGCCTCGTCGTGAGCCAGTTCACGCTCTACGGCGACCTGCGCTCAGGCAACCGCCCCGGCTTCTCGCGCGCCGCGCCGCCGGAGCCGGCCGAGCGGCTCTACCTGCGCTTCGCCCGGGCGCTGGAGGCGGCCGGCCTGCCCGTGGCCACGGGCCGCTTCGGGGCCGAGATGGAGGTCGAGCTCGTCAACGACGGGCCGGTGACGCTGTGGCTCGACTCCGAGGAGCTGTTCGGCTGAGGAGCGGGCGGGGCGCCGGCGCGACCGGTGGAAGGCCCGCCCACCTCCCCGCAGTGGGGGACCGGGCGGGGGCGCCTAGACGGCCGCCAGCGCGTTCACGGGCAGCGAAGAGGCGCCCTCGAACGCGTCGACCTCGGCCATGAAGCGACGGAACAGGTAGCTGGCGTCGTGCGGCCCCGGGCTCGCCTCGGGGTGGTACTGGACGCTGAACACCGGGTAGCGGGCGTGCGCCATGCCCTCGAGGGTGCCGTCGTTGAGGTTCACGTGCGTGGCCACGAACTGGCCGCCGGGTATCGAGTCGATGTCGACGGCGTAGTTGTGGTTCTGGCTGGTGATCTCGACGCCGCCGGTGAGCAGGTTCTTCACGGGCGTGTTCGCGCCGTGGTGGCCGTGCTTGAGCTTGAACGTGCGGCCGCCCACGGCCAGGCCGAGGAGCTGGTGGCCGAGGCAGATGCCGTAGGTGGGCAGCAGGCCGAGGAGCTGCCAGACGGTGTCGTGGGCGTACTTCGGCCCGTCGGGGTCGCCGGGGCCGTTCGAGATCACGAGGCCGTAGGGGTCGAGCGCCATGATCTGCGCCGGCGTCGTCTGGGCCGGCACGACGATGACCTCGGCGCCGGCGCGCTCGAGCTGGTAGACGATCGAGTGCTTGATGCCGAAGTCGAGGACCACGACGCGCGGGTTGTCCTTGAACGTCGGACGGGCGTAGGGCAGCGGCGTCGTCACCTCCGGCGTCATGTCGCGCCCGTCGATGTCGATGTGCTCCCGCGCCTCCCGCACGAGCTCGGCCTCGAGCTCGTCGTCGGCGTCGCCGTGGTAGATCACGCCCTTGACGACGCCGCCCACGCGCAGGCGCCGCGTCAGCGCCCTGGTGTCTATGCCCTCGATCCCGACGATGCCGTGCTGCTCCATGAACGACTGCAGGTCCTGGTTGGCCCTGTGGTTCGAGGCGACGCGGCTGAACTCCCGCACGATGAACCCGCGCGCGTACGGCCTGTTCGACTCCATGTCGTAGACGCTGACGCCGTAGTTGCCGATGTGCGGGTAGGTCATCGTGACGATCTGCCCGTGGTAGCTGGGGTCGGTGAGGATCTCCTGGTAGCCGGTCATCGAGGTGTTGAACACGATCTCGCCGACCGACTTGCCGCGGGCCCCGAAGGCGTAGCCCTTGTAGACGGTGCCGTCCTCGAGGGCGAGGACCGCGCGTGGCTTGGAGAGGAGCGCCATCCGAGCGGGCACTCTACCACGCGCCGGGCGCGGTCGTTGCAGGCTGCATACACGTCGTTGCATCTTCATGCGCCACGTCGGCCAGGCCCCCAAACTCATCGCCTCGCGCGCTACGGTGCCGTCTCCGGGAGGCCAGATAGATGGACAGGGAAACCATGAGGAAGGACGAGGCCGGCCTCCACATCGCGATGTTCAGCGTGCACGGGCTGATCCGCGGCTCCGACCTCGAGCTGGGGCGCGACGCGGACACCGGGGGGCAGACGAAGTACGTCGTCGAGCTGGCCCGCGCCCTGGGCAGGCACCCGCGCGTCTCGCGCGTCGACCTGGTCACGCGGCGCATCGACGACCTCGAGGTCAGCGACGACTACGCGAAGCCCGTCGAGCGCCTGGGGGAGCGCGCCGCGCTCGTGCGCGTGCCGGCCGGCGGCGACGAGTACATGCGCAAGGAGGAGCTGTGGCCGCACCTCGACGAGCTGGCGGCGAACGCCGCCCGCTACTTCGAGGAGGGGCCCGGCGTGCCGGACGTCGTGCACGGTCACTACGCCGACGCCGGCTACGTGGCGCAGCGGCTGGCGCAGCGGTGGCGCCGCCCGATGGTGTTCACGGGGCACTCGCTCGGTCGCAACAAGCAGCGGGCGCTGCGCGGCGCTGGCATGACCCGCGAGGAGATGGAGGACCAGTACCGGATCGGCAGGCGCATCGAGGCCGAGGAGCAGGCCCTGCGCGCCGCCGACCTGGTCATCGCCAGCACCCACCAGGAGGTCGTGAAGGGCTACGAGCTCTACGACGCCGCCCCGGCCGCGCGGTTCGCCGTGATCCCGCCGGGCGTCGACGTCGAGCGCTTCTACCCCTACTACTACGACCTCGACGCGTCGTTCGAGCCAGACGAGGAGGTCGTGAAGGCGCGCGTGCGCATGAAGCGCGAGCTGACGCGCTTCCTGCGCGACCCGGACAAGCCGGTGATCCTCTCGATAAGCCGGCCGGACCGGAAGAAGAACAACCTCGGCCTGGTGGAGGCGTACGGCGAGGACAAGGAGCTGAGGCACCTCGCGAACCTGGCGATCTTCGCCGGGGTGCGCAGCGACATCGAGCAGCTCGACGACAACGAGCGCGAGGTCATGACGGGGCTGCTCTTCGCCATGGACCGCTACGACCTCTACGGGCGTCTGGCGATCCCGAAGAAGCACAGGCCCGACGTCGACATACCGGTCCTCTACCGCCTGGTCGCGGCGCGCCGCGGCGTGTTCGTCAACCCGGCGCTGGAGGAGAACTTCGGCATCACGATCATCGAGGCCAGCTCGTCGGGGCTGCCGGTCGTCTCCACGAACCACGGCGGCCCGCAGGAGATCATCTCGAAGGTCGGCTCGGGGGAGCTCATCGACGCGCGCGACAAGGGCGCGATCCAGGCCGCGATCAAGGGCATCCTCGTCGACAGGGAGAAGTGGGAGCGCTACTCCGAGAACGGGGTCGCCGGCGTGCGCGAGCACTACTCGTGGCGGGCGCACGTCGACAAGTACGTGAACGCCCTCGAACAGGTCCTCGAGGCGGTGCCCGCGGCGTCGTGAGAGGCGCGAGGTTCGGGCGGCGGGAGGGGCGCGGCGGCTACTGCGTCGGCCTGGGGCGGGGCAGGCGCGCGCTGGTGTCGGACGTCGACGGCACGCTGCTCGACGGCGGGCGTCCGTGCGACGACGCCGCGGCGCTGGGGTCCGCGCTCGTCGCCGCCGACGCCGCCCTCGTGCTCTGCTCGGGTCGCGGCCTCCGGCTGTCCCTCGTCGCCGCAGACGCCCTCGCCGCCGCCGGGCTGCCGTGGCCGTCGGCTCTCGTGTGCGGCGTGGGCTCCGAGGTCCACGCCTGGGACGGGACGGGCTTCGTCCGGGACGAGGCGTGGCGGGAGCGGCTCGCGGCGTCGGGCTTCAGCGCGGACGACGTGCGCGAGGCGCTCTCGGGGGTGCGCGGGCTGCGGCTCCAGCCCGCCGACGCGCAGGGCGAGCACAAGGTCAGCTACCTCGTCGAGGACGGCGCGGCCGTAGAGGAGGCGGCGCGGGCGCTGGCGGCGCGCGGCTCGCCCGCCCGGCTCGTCCACTCGGCCGGCAGGTACCTGGACGTTCTGCCCCGCCCCGCTTCGAAGGGCGGAGCGCTCCTCTGGCTCGTGGAGCGCTACGGCCTGGAGCCGGAGGACGTCGTCGCCGCCGGGGACTCGGGCAACGACCGCGAGCTCCTGGTAGCCGCCGCGGACGCCGGCATGGTCGCCGTGCTCGTCGCCAACCACGAGCCGGAGCTCTCCGACCTGAGGTCGTACCCTGGGGTGCTGGCGGCCGCGCGGCCGTTCTGCGCCGGCGTCGCCGAGGGCCTGGCCCGCGCGGGCTGGCAGGTCCGCGCCGGGCGCTGAGGCCCGGCCGCGCGCGCCCGAACGGTCAGGGCTCCCCCCGACGCGGTCGCTCGTCCGCCGGCGAGGCCGGCGACGCTACCGGGACGAGAACGTCTCCCCCGCCGCGACGGTGTGCGGCGGCACCACGGCGCCGGGCTCGACGGTGCAGTCGGTGAGCACGGCGTAGGGTCCCACGCTGGCGCCCTCGCCCACCGTCGTGGCGCCCAGCAGGTGGACGCCGGGGTGGAGCGTCACGTCGCGCGCCAGCCTCACGGCGTCGCCGAGGAACACCGTCTCCGGCGCCACCATCGTCACGCCGGCGAGGAGCCACGCGCGGCGCGCCCTGTCGCGCAGGGCCCTGTCGACGACGGCGAGCTCGGCCCTGTCGTTCGCCGCCAGGACCTCCTCGGGCGAGGCGGCCGCCACGGCGCGGACCGGCAGGCCCTCGGCCCGGTAGATGTCGAGGAGCTCGGTGAGGTAGAGCTCGCCCTGGGCGTTGTCGCGCGAGAGCAGCCGGCAGCGCTCGAACACCCCGAGGTCGAAGGCGTAGAAGCCGCCGTTCACCTCGGCGATCGCCAGCTCGGCCGGGCCGGCGTCCTTGTGCTCGACGACGCGCTCGACGGCGCCGTCTGCCGCCCTCACGATCCGCCCCAGCCCCGCCGGGTCGGGCACCGTGGCCGTGAGGAGCGTCATGCCGGGCCCCTCGCCGTGGGCGTCCACCAGGCGCCGCAGGGTCTCGCTGGTGACGAGCGGCGCGTCGCCCACGAGCACGAGCACGGTGCCGCGCTCGCCCGGCGCGAACGCGGCCAGCACCTGCTCCTCGGCCTGCGCCAGGGCGTGGCCGGTGCCGAGGAGCTCCCGCTGCTCGGCGAACACCAGCCCGCCTCCCGCGGACCGCGCGGCGAAGCGCTCCCTCACCTGCTCGCCCAGGTGGCCGATCACGACCACCACGCGCCTGGGGGCGAGCGGGTCCACGGCGCGCAGCACGTGCTCGAGGAGAGGAGCGCCGGCGACCTCGTGCAGGACCTTGTGGCGCGAGGAGCGCATCCGCGTCCCCGCCCCGGCGGCGAGGACGACGACGGCGAGGGGGTTCACCTCGCCTCGGCAGGGCGCCTCGCCCGGTCCCGCTCCGGGGCCGTGAGCAGCATGTAGAGGGCGATGAGCACGATGGGGATGCTGGCGAGCTGCGTGTAGGTGAAGAGCCCCACGCCCGCCTGGTCGTTCAGGTAGACCTGCCACGGCAGCGGGTTGTCGCGGAACGGCTCCTCGATCACGCTGCGCAGCACCGAGTACCACAGGACGAACAGCCAGAACACGTTGCCGGCCGGCCGGTCGCGGCGCAGGGCCCAGGCGACGATGAACAGCAGGACGAACCCGACGAGGAAGCCGTAGAGCTGGGTGAAGTGCACCACGCACGGCTCGCCGGCGGGGACCGACGCGCACGCCGGCGGCGCGAACTGCCACAGGTCCCGACCGAAGACCGCGCGGCCGAAGGCGCCGAAGGTCTCGCTGCCCGCCTCCGGCCAGCGGAAGCCGATCGCCCAGTCGGTGAGCCGGCCGCCCGTGTCGGTGCCGTTCATGATGTTGCCGATGCGACCGCCCATGATGCCCAGCACGCCCACGGGGGTCATGACGTCCAGGTAGGCCCACACGTTCAGCCCGTGGCGTCGGCAGTAGAGCCAGGCCGCGAGCACCACGCCCAGCACGCCGCCGTGGATGCTGATGCCGCCCTCCCACACCTTGAAGACGTCTACCCAGTCGCCGCCGGGACCGAAGTAGGCGGCGGGGCTGGTGAGCACGTAGACGAGTCGCGCCCCCACCACGCCCGCGATCACGAGCCACAGGGCCATGTCGAGCAGCCGGTCGGTGTCCAGACCCCGGCGCTCCGCCGCCCGCAGGCCCCAGGAGGCGCCGACCAGCACGCCGAGGGCGATCAGCAGCCCGTACCACCGGACGGCCAACGGCCCTATCTGGACGAAGATCGGATCCATATCCGCTCCTTCTCGGCCGCGTCAGCCGCCGAAGAACCTCGGGAAAGCCACGAACCCAATCACTACCATGATGACGAGCTTCGCCACCGCCCCGCCCAGGGTCCCGACGAAGGCGCCGATGCCCGACCTGAACGACTCGCTCAGCTCGCGCCCCGCGAGCAGCTCGGCGAGGACGGCGCCCGCCAGCGCCCCGACCAGGAAGCCGAACGGCGGGAACACCAACAGCCCGACGAAGGAGCCCAAGACCCCGCCCCACACCCCGGCGCGGCTGGCGCCGAAGCGCTTGGAGCCCAGCCAGGTGCCCGCGACGTCGACGAGCTGGGAGAGCACGGTCAGGAAGCTGACGTAGACGAGGGGCTGCACGCCGAAGCGCTCGTAGCCCATGATCAGCGCCGCGACGACGGCGCCGGCCAGCGCGATGGGCACCCCTGGCAGCACGGGCACGATCACGCCGACGAGGGCCACGACGTAGGCGACGAGGAAGACGGCGAAGGCGAGGACGGTCACGGCGCTGACGAGTCTAGTGCGCGCTCGCCCGCGGCGCCAGGGTCCGTGGGGACACGCCGGGACGCGCCCGCTCGCCGCGCCAGGGACCACGGGTCGCGCCGGAGCCCACCGGCGCCCGGCGGCGCCCTGGCCAAGCGGGGTGAGGCGCCTCAGCTATGCCAGGTCTCGGGGGCCGCCTGGGGCTCGCCCCTTATCACGTCGACCGCGTGGGGCAGGGTCTCGAGGACGGCGGCCAGCGACTCGGCGGCCGCGCCGGGGCTGCCGGGCAGGTTGAGGATCAGGGTCTGGCGGCGCACGCCCGCCACGCCGCGCGACAGGGCGGCGACCTTGTTCCGCGCCGCGCCGATCGTGCGCATCAGCTCGGGGAGGCCGGGCACGCGCCGCTCGATGACCTCCTCGGTAGCTTCCGGCGTCCTGTCCTTCTTCGACAGGCCGGTGCCGCCGGTCGTGAGCACGAGGTCGACGCCGTCCTGGTCGGCCCATAGGCGCAGGCGGGCGCGGATGAGCGCCTGCTCGTCCGGCACGACCTGGTAGTCGACCTCGACGAAGGGCCCGGTCTTCAGCACCTGGCGTATCGCCTGGGCGCTGCCGTCCTCGCGCTTACCGGCCGCGACCGAGTCGGAGACGGTAAGGATCGCCGTCCTCACCATGCCGGCACTCTACTGCCCCCGCCCCGGCGCGCGAGAGGACCTTGCCACAACGCGCTCCAGCGCGGCTCCGCGGCCGCTACCGCGCGCGGTAACCTACCGTGTCTGCTGGCCGGCTGCGTGCGCACCGGCGGTTACGGAGGTACTAGCCCTTGAAGATCCACGAGTACCAGGCCAAGGAGCTGCTCGCGCCGTTCGGCGTGGCGGTGCCCCGCGGTCGCCCCGCCGCGACCCCGGAGGAGGCCGCCGCGGCCGTGAGGCCGCTCGTCGAGGAGAGCGGCGACCCCGTCGTCGTCGTGAAGGCCCAGATCCACGCCGGCGGGCGCGGCAAGGGCACCTTCGTGGAGCACGCCGGCCTGCGCGGCGTCAACGTCGTCACAGACGGCGTCTCCGGCGGGATCGAGGCGGCCGAGAGGCGGGTGCGCGAGCTGGCCGAGAGGATGCTGGGCTCCACCCTCGTCACCGTCCAGACCGGCCCCGGCGGCAAGCAGGTGAACAGGCTCTACGTCGAGCAGGGCATGGACATCGCGCGCGAGCTGTACCTCTCCGTGGTGCTGGACCGCTCCGTGGGCCGCAACGTCGTCATGGTCTCCACCGAGGGCGGCATGGACATCGAGCAGGTGGCCGCCGAGACGCCCGAGAAGATCGTCAGGGTCGCCATCGACCCGCTCCTCGGCCTGGCCGACTACCAGGCCCGCGCCCTGGCGTTCGCGCTCGGGCTCTCCGGCGACGCTCACAAGCGCTGCGCGGCGCTGCTCAAGGCCGTGGCGCGCGCCGCCGTCGAGCTCGACACCGACCTCCTCGAGGTGAACCCGCTCGTCGTCACCGCTCAGGGCGAGGTCGTGGCCCTCGACGCCAAGGTCAGCTTCGACTCCAACGCGCTCTTCCGTCACCCCGAGTACGCGAGCCTGCGCGACCTCAGCGAGGAGGACCCCGCCGAGGTCGAGGCGAGCCGCTACGGCCTCTCGTTCATCAAGCTCGACGGCAACATCGGCTGCCTCGTCAACGGCGCCGGCCTGGCCATGGCGACGATGGACACGATCAAGCAGGTCGGCGGCGAGCCGGCGAACTTCCTCGACGTGGGCGGCAGCGCCACCGAGGAGAACGTGACGGCGGCGTTCAAGATCATCACGCGCGACCCCAACGTGAAGGGCATCTTCGTCAACATCTTCGGGGGGATCATGAAGGGCGACACGATCGCGAACGGCGTCGTGGCCGCCGTCAAGCAGGTGGGCCTGAAGGTGCCGCTGGTCGTGCGGCTCGAGGGCACCAACGCCGAGCTGGGCAAGAGGATCATCGACGAGTCGGGCCTCAACGTCGTCAGCGCCACCGACATGAAGGACGGCGCGCGCAAGGTCGTCGAGCTGGCCGGGGGCGCGGCGTGAGCCCGCTGATCGGCCGCGAGACGCGCCTGCTCGTCCAGGGCATGGGCGGCGCCGGCACGTTCCACACCGACAGGTCGATCGCCTACGGCACGAACGTCGTGGCCGCGGTCCGCCCGGGCAAGGGCGGCCAGGGCGTGCGCTTCACGGGAGAGACCGACCACTCCGGCGTGCCGGGCCGGCCGGACAGCTACGACGTCGAGGTGCCGAGCTTCGACACGGTCGCGCAGGCCGTGGCCGCCACCGGCGCCAACGCCAGCGTCGTCTTCGTCCCGCCGCCGTTCGCCGCCGACGCGATCATGGAGGCCGCCGACGCCGGCCTGGAGCTGGTCGTGGCGATCACCGAGGGCATCCCGATCGCGGACATGGTGCGCGTCAAGCGCTTCCTCGAGGGCAAGCGCACCCGCCTCATCGGCCCGAACTGCCCCGGCCTCACCAAGCCTCGCGAGTGCAAGATCGGCATCATGCCCGGCTACATCCACGCGCCCGGCAAGGTGGGGGTCGTCAGCCGCTCCGGCACCCTCACGTACGAGGCCGTCAAGCAGCTCACCGACAACGGCCTCGGCCAGACCCTCGCCGTGGGCATCGGCGGGGACCCCGTGAACGGCACCAGCTTCATCGACATGCTGCGGGTGTTCGAGGACGACCCGGAGACCGAGGCCGTGCTGATGATCGGCGAGATCGGCGGCTCCGCCGAGGAGGAGGCCGCGGCCTGGATCAGGGAGCACGTCAGCAAGCCCGTGGCGGCGTTCATCGCCGGCACCACGGCGCCGCCCGGCAAGCGCATGGGCCACGCCGGCGCGATCATCTCCGGAGGGTCGGGCACCGCCGCCGAGAAGATCGCCGCCCTGGAGGCGGCGGGCGTGGTCGTGGCGCGCACGCCCTCCGAGATGGGCGACGCCGTGCTCGAGGCGATCGGGCGGCGCGGCTGAGGTCGTCCCGCGCGCGCCGTGGCTAGCTACCGCGGGCGCTTCGCTCCCTCGCCGAGCGGCTGGCTGCACCTCGGCAACGCGCGCACGGCCCTGTTCGCCTGGGCCCGCGCCCGCGCCGCCGGCGGCGCGTTCGTCGTGCGCGTCGAGGACCTCGACGCCCCGCGCACGCGTCCGGAGGCGGTCCTGGGGAACCTCGAGGAGCTGGCGTGGCTGGGCCTCGACTGGGACGAGGGGCCCGACCGCGGCGGACCGCACGCCCCCTACCTCCAGTCCCGACGCGGCCCCCTCTACGAGGCGGCGCTGGCGCGGCTGCTCGCGGCCGGCCACCTCTACGAGTGCTTCCTCACCCGCCGCGAGGTGGCCGAGCTGTCGAGCGGACCGCCCGGCGTCGACGACGCCGGCGAGGGCCGGCAGGACGCGCCCTCGCGCGTCTACGGCCCAGCACATCGCGAGCTGAACGACTCCGTGGCGCCCCGCCGTCGCGCCGAGGGCCGGAGACCCAGCCTGCGCTTCCGCGTCCCCGCGGGGACCGTCGAGTTCGACGACGCCGTCCAGGGACGCGTGAGCGTCGACCTCGCGTCCGCGGTGGGCGACTTCGTCGTCAGGCGCTCCGACGGGCAGGTCGCCTACCAGCTCGCCGTCGTCGTCGACGACCACGCGATGGGCGTCACCGAGGTCGCGCGCGGCGCCGACCTGCTGCAGAGCACGGCGGCGCAGCTCGTCCTCTACCGGGCGCTGGGGCTGACGCCGCCGGCCTTCGCCCACGTCGGCCTGCTCCTCGGCGAGGACGGCGAGAAGCTCTCGAAGCGCGGCGGCGCCCTCTCCCTCCACGAGCTGCGCCGCGCCGGCGCCGAGCCCGCCGCGGTCCTCGGGCTGCTGGCGCACACGCTCGGCTGGACCGAGGGACCCGAGCCGACGACCACGCGCGAGCTGCTCGCGTCGCTCGGTCCCGGCCCGGTGAAGGCGCCCGCCGGGCCCGTGCGCCTGGCCACGGCGGACCTCGCGCGTCTGAGCGGCGTAGACTCCTGACCCATGGACGAGACAGCCGTGCTGCCGCGGGGACTGCCGGACTTCCCGCTGCCCGACGCCCGCGGACGCTTCGGCCGCTTCGGCGGGCGGTACGTGCCAGAGACCCTGGTGCCGGCGCTGCAAGCGCTGGAGGCCGCGTACCGCGAGGCGAAGCACGACCCCGGCTTCGTCGCCGACCTGCGGCACGTGCTGCGCGAGTACGTCGGCCGCCCCTCGCCGCTCTACGCCGCCGAGAACCTCACGCGCCAGCTTGGCGGCGCGCGCCTCTACCTGAAGCGCGAGGACCTCAACCACACCGGCGCGCACAAGATCAACAACACCGTCGGACAGGCGCTCCTCGCCCGCCGCATGGGCCTGAGGCGCATCGTCGCCGAGACCGGCGCCGGCCAGCACGGCGTGGCGGCGGCGACGGCCGCGGCGCTCTTCGGCCTCAGCTGCGTCGTCTACATGGGCGAGGAGGACGTCCGGCGCCAGGAGCTGAACGTCTACCGCATGCGCCTGCTCGGAGCCGAGGTCGTGAGCGTGTCGTCCGGCACGCGCACCCTCAAGGACGCCACGAACGAGGCCATCCGCGACTGGGTCACGAACGTGCGCGACACCTTCTACGTGCTCGGCTCTGTCGTGGGCCCCCACCCCTACCCCATGCTCGTCCGCGACCTGCAGAGCGCGATCGGCTACGAGGTCATGGACCAGCTCGAGGCGCGCGAGGGGCGGCGCGTGCCCGACGTCCTGGTCGCCTGCGTGGGCGGCGGCAGCAACGCCATCGGCCTGTTCGCGCCGTTCGCCTACCTGCCCGCCGCCGAGCGCCCCCGCCTGGTGGGCGTCGAGGCCGGCGGTCGCGGCCTGTCGAGCGGCGAGCACGCCGCCAGCATCGCCGGCGGCAAGACGGGCGTGCTGCACGGCTCCCTCATGTACCTGCTCTCGGACGACGGCGGTCAGGTCTCGCCGCCGCACTCGGTGTCCGCCGGTCTCGACTACCCCGGCGTCGGCCCGGAGCACAGCTACTACGCCGAGACGGGCGTGGCCGAGTACGCCGTAGCGACCGACGCGGAGGCGCTCGACGCCTTCGAGCTCCTGGCGCGCACCGAGGGCATCGTGCCGGCCCTGGAGAGCGCGCACGCCGTCGCGCACGCGGCCAAGCTGGCGCCGACGCTGCCGCGGGACGCGGTCATGGTCGTGAACCTCTCCGGGCGCGGCGACAAGGACGTCGCCGAGGTCAGCCGCCTGCGCGGCGGCGTCGCCGGGGCCGCGACGCCGGCCGCGGCGGGAGCGAGCCGATGAGCGGCGGCGCCGACGGCGGGAGCGGGCCCGCGGGCGCGCGCGGCGGGACGGGCCCGGTGGAGCGGGGCACGACCGACGGGGGGACGAGCGCAGGCGGCGGCGTCGCCCGCATCGAGGCGGCGTTCGACGCGGCCGGGCGCGAGGGACGAGCGGCGTTCGTCCCCTACCTCACCGCCGGCTTCCCCGACCGCGAGGGCTTCCTGGGCCACGCCGAGGCCCTGCTGGAGCACGGCGACCTCCTCGAGGTCGGGCTGCCGTTCTCAGACCCCCTGGGCGACGGGCCGACGGTCCAGCGCGCCTCGGAGCGGGCGCTGGCGGCCGGGGTCGGCGCGCCGGAGACCCTCGAGCTCGTCGCCGCCCTGCGCCGGCGGACCGACAAGCCGCTCGTCGTGATGTCGTACTACAACCCCATCTACTGCTACCCCGGCGGCGAGGCCGGCTTCGTGGACGACCTGAGGGCTGCTGGCGGCGACGGCATGATCCTCCCCGACCTGCCGCCCGACGAGGGCGAGTCGCTGATCGCCGCCGCCAGGAGGGCCGACCTCGGCACCGTGTTCCTCGCCGCCCCCACGTCAACCGACGAGCGCCTGGCGCTGGTGGCGGGGGCCTGCCGCGGCTTCGTCTACGCCGTCAGCGTCACGGGCGTCACGGGCGTGCGCGACAGCCTCCCGCCCGAGCTCGAGGAGCTCGTCGCCAGGACGCGGTCCGCGGGCGGCCGGAACGTGGCCGTGGGGTTCGGGGTGGCCAGCGCCGCGACGGCGCGCCGCGTCGCCCGCGTGGCCGACGGCGTCGTCGTGGGCTCGGCGATCGTCAGGGCCGTCGAGGAGGGCAGGGACCTCAGTGAGCTGGCGCGCGAGCTGCGCGCGGGCTGCGAGCGCTGACGCGGGCGAGCCGGTTCGCGGGCCGGCGGGACGCCGGTCGGGACGAGCCGCACGCGACCGCCGACCCCGAGCGTCCGGCGCGGTGTCCGCGCCCTCCGGTCACCGGCGCCGGCGGACCCGCCGGTCCTCCGGCGCAGCGGCCCTCAGTCGCCCAGAACCGTGACCTCGGAGCCGACTACGGCGAACAGGTCGTAGGCGAGCAGGAGGTCCGCCGGCATGCCCGTCGGCACGTCCTGGCTCACGACGCGCACGACGATCGGCGGGCGCCCGGCGGGCGGCTCCAGCACCAGCAGCGTGCCGACGGGGTGGTAGCGGGACATCGCCTCGTAGCCCCTGAGCTTGCCGAAGGCCGCGACGCGCACCATCCCGGCCGGCAGGCTCATGACCTCGAGCCTCACGTCGGCCGTGCCCGCGCCCGTCATGCCGATCGCCTCGGCCGCCGCGCGCGAGAGGTCGATGACGCGGCCGGCCTTGAACGGTCCCCTGTCGTTGATGCGCACGACGACGCTGCGGCCGTTGTCGAGGTTGAGGACGCGCACCAGCGTGCCGAACGGCAGCTCGCGATGAGCGGCCGTCAGCTGGCTCGGGTCGAAGACCTCGCCGCTGGCCGTGAGCCGCCCGGCGAAGCCCGGCCCGTACCACGAGGCCTTGCCCTCCTGAACCCGGAAGGGCGGCGCCTGGGTCTCGACGACGAAGGCGGTCGGCGTGGCGTCGGAGCGGGCCACCGCGGGCGCGCAGGCGGCGAACAGGAGCGTGCAGCCGAGCAGCGTCAGGGGGGCGAGGCGTCGTGACGAAGAGACCCGGCGCGCGTGCACGACCGATGTTACTGGCACGCGCGCCGGGTCGGGTGTGAACGTCTTCCGGGCTCAGGCCCAGGTGCGCCGAGCGAGCTCCTTCTGGCACAGCACGAACGCCTCGTAGTCCTCGATCTCGGCGGTGCCGTCGGTGATGGCGGTCTCGCACTTGGAGATGATCTCGGACAGCTCCTCGTTGCTGTAGTACCGGATGGCTTCGGCCATCGGACGACTCTGTACCATCCTGCTCCTCGTTCCTGGTCGGCGATCGACCATCGCTCTCTGCGGCGCAAGGTAGCAGCGGCCTTCTTACAGAACTCTCACCCAACGGTCATCCGGGCCCGCCGTCCACCGCGGCTCGCGCAGCGGCGGCTATCGTGAGGCGCTATGACCGATTCCCACTGCCACCTCACGCGGCTGGCCGACCCCGACGCCGCCGTGGACGGCGCGGGCCTGGCCTGGATCGTCACGGTGGGCACCTCGCTCGAGGACTCGCGCGCGGCCCTGGAGCTGGCGCGGCGCCTGCGCCGCGTGCGCGTGGCCGTCGGCGTGCACCCGAACGAGGCCTCGTACGCCCGCGACCCCCGCGTGCGGCGCGGCCTCGCGGAGCTGGCCGCGGACCCGCTCGTGGTGGCCATCGGCGAAACGGGCTTCGACACGCACTGGCGGGAGGAGACGCTGGAGACGCAGCGCGCGGCCTTCGACTGGCACGCGGAGCTGGCCGAGAGGACGGGCAAGCCGCTGGTCCTCCACGTCAGGGACCGGCAGGGCGCCGAAGACGCCAGCCGCGCCGCGGCCGCCGCGATCAGGGAGGCCGGCGTGAGGCGCGGGGTGCTGCACTGCTTCAACGGCCACCTGGGCCTCATGGAGGCCGGCCTGGAGCTCGGCTGGCACGTCTCCTTCGCCGGCAACCTCACCTACAGGTCGTCCGCGGCGCTCCGCGAGGCGGCCCGCGCCGCGCCCGAGGACAGGCTGCTGGTCGAGACCGACAGCCCGTTCCTCTCCCCCGTCCCGCACCGCGGCGAGCCGAACACGCCGGCGCACGTGAGGCTCACGGCCGCCGCGCTCGCCGAGGCTCGCGGCGCCGACCCGGCCGCGCTGGAGGACGCGCTCGACGCGAACGCCGCCGCGCTGTTCGGCTGGGGCGCCGGCGTCGCGGGCGCCGGCGCCGCGGAGGGCGACGGGGTGCCGCGGTGATCCCGGGGCGCGACGGCGAGCGCCAGGGCTTCCGCGACGAGGCCCTGCGCGTCGACGTGGCGCTCGACGCCAGCGGCGCCGCGGCCTACCGGGGCGCGCGCCCGGCGAGCCTCTACGTCGAGCGCGTCGGTCCCGTGGGCGCCCCCACCGTCTACTACCTGCACGGCGGGCCGGGCTACAACGCCGCCTCGTTCCGCGAGATCGCCGGCGGCGACCTGGAGGACCTCGACGTCGTCTACGCCGACCAGCGCGGCGCGGGGCGCAGCACGGGCGAGGGCGGCAGCGACGTCGGCCTGCTGGCGGCGGACGTCTTCGCCGTCATGGACGCCCTGGGCGTCGCGCGGGCCGCACTGCTCGCGCACGGCTTCGGCGCCCTCGTCGCGCTGCGGGCGGCGCGCACCGCCCCGGAACGGGTCACCAGGCTCGTGCTCGTCAACCCCTGGGTCTCGATGCCGCAGCTCGCCCGCGACCTGCACGCCGAGGCTACTGGCACCCGGAGCGGACCCGCCGAGGAGCCCGCCGACCCCCGCGCGCTCGTCGACGAGGCCTTCGGGCTCGTGAACCCCAAGGTGCTGTTCGACGCCATGCAGTTCCCCTCGGCGAAGTCGCGGCTGTTCCTCGAGCACGTCGACGCCGTGGCGCTCTCGGGCGAGACGCCGGAGGACGTCGACGACGCCGTGTGGCTGGCCGAGGGCCTGCACGACCTGCGCGCCGCGGCGGCGAGCGGCGTCACCGTCGTCCTCCTCGCGGGGCGGCTCGACAGGACCAGCTACCCCGGCCAGGCCGAGCTGGTGCTCGAGGCCGCGCCGGGCGCCACCTTCGCGCTGCTAGACGCCGGCCACTACCCCTGGATCGACGACGAGGGGTTCGCCGCCACGCTGCGCGAGGCCCTCACGGGGGGGCTCGGCTGACGGCGGGAGCGGCCGGGCTCGGGACGGCGTCGGCCGGGCCGACGGCACGCTCGAGGCCTGGCCGCCGGCCCGCCACACCAGGCGTCGGCCGGCCGCCCCACGGCCCCCGCCCGGCCGCCCCACGGCCCCCGCCCGGCCGGTAAGAGACCGGTCAGAGCGGGGTGATACACTCCCCCGATGCTCCGCCCGGACGTACGCGTCGACAGCCTGGCGCAGGTCACGCCCGACCTGCTGCGCCGGCTGGGCGTGAGCCACGCGCTCCTCGACCTCGACGACACGCTGGTCGCCTCCGACCGCGACGAGCACGTCGCGGAGGCCCCGCTGCTCGTGAGCCGGCTCATAGACGCCGGCTTCGGCGTGGCGATCCTCTCCAACGGCAAGCCGGAGCGCGTCGCGCGCGTGTCGCGGCTCCTCGGCGTGCCCGGCGTCGCCCTGGCGGGCAAGCCGTTCGGCTGGGCGTTCCGCAGGGCACTCGGCCTGCTGCCCGGCGCCTCGCCGGCCACGACGGCGATGGTCGGGGACCAGCTCTTCACCGACGTGCTGGGCGCCAAGCGCGCCGGGCTCGTCACCGTCCTCGTCAGGCCGCTGACCCAGGGTAAGCTTCCTCATACCAGGCTCGCCCGCCGGCTTGAGAGAATGATCCTCGAGGAGCGTTGACCTTGGCAGTCCTCTCGATCGGCGACAAGAGGCTTGGCGCCGTCCTACTCGAGCGTGGCTACGTCACCGACGACGCGCTGCAGCAGGCGATCGCGCGCCACGCCGAGGTCGGCGGCAGGCTCGCCGACATACTGATGCAGCTCGGCGTGATCTCCGAGCAGCGCATCGCCCGCGCCGTCGAGGAGTCGATAGGCATCCCCCTCGTGAACCTCCCCCGCGTCGACGTCATGGCCGACGCGCTGGCGAAGGTGCCCGCGACGCTCGCGGCCGAGCTGCTGGCCATGCCGTTCGCGATCGACGGCGACCGCCTCAGGGTCGCCTTCGTCGACCCGCTCGACGCGCTGCTGATAGAAGAGGTGGAGGACGCCTCCGGCTGCCTCGTGGAGCCCTACCAGGCCCTCCACAAGGAGATCATGTGGGCGCTCGCGACCTACTACCCGGAGCTGGGGCTCGAGCCGCCCGTCGACGTCGAGGTCGACATCAGCCAGCGGCTGGGCAACCTGGCGGTCTCGCGCGGCCTCGTCACGCCCGAGCAGCTCGAGGCCGCGATCGCCGAGCAGCAGCGCACCGGCGGACTGCTGGGACGCATCCTCGTGCAGTCCGGCGCCCTCGACGAGGAGCAGCTGGCCCAGCTCCTGGCCGAGCAGATGGGCATCGCCTACCTGCCCGACCTCGACGACGAGCCGGTCTCCGACAAGCTGGGCAGCCAGCTCCTCAGGCTCGACGCCGTGCAGTTCTCGGCGGTCCCCTACAAGATGGACGGCGACGTCCTCGTCGTGGCGATCGCCGACCCGCGGCGCATGGCCGACATCGAGGCGATCGTCAACAGGCCGGTCCGCTTCGTCGCCGCGCCGGAGGGCGCCGTCCAGAAGCGCATCGACAGGCTCTACGCCGACGACAAGGGCCGCCTCGGCGAGACCCTGCTGCAGAGCCGGCGGCTGAAGCGCGAGCAGCTCAGGCGCGCGCTCGAGGAACAGACCAAGCTGGGCAGCGTCAAGCCGCTCGGCGAGATCCTCGTCGACCTGGGCTACGTCACGCAGGCCGACGTCGACGAGGCGCTGAACAAGCAGCGGGCCGGCGGCGGCAGGCTCGAGGACACGCTCGTCCAGTCCGGGAAGATCAGCCCCGACATGCTCGCCCGCAGCCTGGCGATGCAGCTCGGCTTCCCGTTCATCGAGGAGAACGTCCAGGTCGACCCCTACGCGGTGAGCCTGGTGCCCGAGGCGACGGCGCGTCGCTACACGGCCATGCCCGTGCGCCTGGAGGGCAACACCCTCGTGGTGGCGATGAAGGACCCGCGCCACGTGTTCGCCCTCGACGACATCCAGCTCATCACCGGCCGCGAGATCCAGCCGGCGGTCGCGACCGAGGAGACGCTCACGCGCCTCCTCAACCGCTACTACCGCGACGGCGCCGACATGGACGAGCTGGCGCGCGCCGTGGTCGAGGAGGTCGCCAGCGGGCGCGCACAGGAGGAGGCCGAGGAGGACAGCTCGGCCATCGACGACAACGCGCTCGTGCGCGTCGTCAACAACATCATCCGCGACGCCATCATCAACGACATCTCCGACATACACATCGAGCCGCGGCCCGAGCGCGTCGTCGTGCGCGTGCGCAAGGACGGCTCCTTGCGCGAGTACATGACGATGCCGAAGGTGACGGCCCCGGCGCTGTCCTCGCGCATCAAGATCATGGGCGGCCTCAACATCGCCGAGCGCAGGCTGCCGCAGGACGGCCGCGTGCGCTTCAGGGACAAGAACCTCGAGGTCGACCTCCGCCTCTCGACGCTGCCCACCGTCTACGGCGAGAAGTCGGTGATGCGCATCCTGAAGAAGGCGACAGACATCCCCGAGATCGAGGACCTCGGCTTCGCCGACTACAACTTCCAGAGCTTCGAGGACCTGATCAAGAAGCCGTACGGCATGTTCCTGATCACCGGCCCCACCGGCTCGGGCAAGTCGTTCACGACGTTCTCGATCCTCAAGCGCATCGCCACGCCAGACGTGAACGTCACGACGATCGAGGACCCCGTCGAGTACGAGATCCCCGGCATCAACCAGACGCAGGTGAACATCAAGGCCGGGCTCGACTTCGCCAGGGCGCTGAGGGCGTTCCTGCGGCAGGACCCGGACATCATCATGGTCGGTGAGATCCGCGACCACGAGACCGCCAAGATCTCCATGGAGGCCGCCCTCACCGGCCACCTGCTCATCGCGACGCTGCACACGAACGACGCCGCCGGCGCCGTCACGCGCCTCACCGAGATGGGCATCGAGCCGTTCAACGTCTCGGCGTCCCTGCTGGGCGTCCTCGCCCAGCGCCTCGTCCGCAAGGTGTGCCAGGACTGCAAGGTCGCCTCGACCCCTGAGCCGGACGTCCTCAGGCGCCTCGGCCTCTCCGACGAGGAGATCAAGGGCAAGGTCCTCTACCGCGGCGTCGGCTGCGAGAAGTGCGGCGGCAGCGGCTACAACGGGCGCCACGCGATCCACGAGCTCCTCGTCGTCGACGACGAGATCAGGACCGCGATCGTCAAGGAGGCGTCGGCGTTCGAGATCAGGGAGCTCGCGATCTCGCGCGGCATGCGGACCCTGCGCGACGACGGCATCCACAAGGCCCTGCAGGGCATCACGACGCTCGAGGAGGTCCTCGCGCGCACCGCCGAGTGAGCCCCTGGCAGGTGTGCGATTCGTCAGAGCACCGTGACAGCGCCGCCCCTATGGTGATGCCCTAGTGAGAGGACCGGAGCGGCGACATGGCTGACCAGACCAGGTCCACGCAGATCCAGATGACCGCTGACGTCGTCGGCGTCGAGGCGAACCACCATGGCTGACCAGATCAGGTCCACACAGATCTTCATGACCGGCGACATCGTCGGTTTCGAGGCGAACCACCATGGCTGACCAGATCAGGTCCACCCAGATCTTCATGACCGGCGACATCGTCGGTTTCGAGGCGAACCACCATGGCTGACCAGATCAGGTCCACGCAGATACAGGCCGACATCGTCGACCTCCTGAAGATCGCCATAGAGCGCAGGGCCTCCGACCTCCTGCTCACCGTGGGGCTGCCGCCCATGCTGCGGATCCACGGCGAGTGGCGGCCCACCGAGCACGAGGTGCTGACCCCCACGATGACGCGGCGGCTGATGTACGCGCTGATGGACGAGAAGAAGCAGCGCAACTTCGAGGAGCGCAAGGACCTCGACTTCTCGTTCTCGCTGTCGGGCCACGGGCGCTTCCGCGTCAACGTGTTCGTGCAGCGCGGCTCCGTCGGCGGCGTGATGCGCACGATCTCCGAGGAGGTCATGACGTTCGCGCAGCTCGGCCTGCCCGAGGAGGTCGCGAACGTCGCCCGCCTGCCGCGCGGGCTCGTGCTGGTGACGGGGCCCACCGGCTCGGGCAAGTCGACGACGCTGGCGACGATGATCGACCTCATCAACACCGAGTACGCCAAGCACATCGTCACGGTCGAGGACCCGATCGAGTTCTTCCACCGCCACAAGCAGTCGATCATCAACCAGCGCGAGGTGGGCGAGGACACGCAGAGCTTCAACAACGCGCTGCGCAGCGTCCTCCGGCAGGCGCCCGACGTGATCCTCGTGGGCGAGATGCGCGACTACGAGACGATCGGCGCCGCCGTGACAGCGGCCGAGACGGGCCACCTCGTCATGGGCACGCTGCACACGAACACCGCCGCCGAGGCCATCGACCGCATCATCGACGTCTTCCCCGAGGCGCAGCAGGAGCAGGTGCGCGTGCAGCTCGCGAACAACCTGCAGGCGATCCTCACGCAGCAGCTCGTGCCGCGGATGAACGGCGAGGGACGCGTGCTGGCGTACGAGTTCCTCATCGCCACCCCGGCCATCAGGAACCAGATCCGCGAGGGCAAGACGCACCAGATCCCCGGCTCCATCCAGACGAGCGGCCAGCTCGGCATGATCACGATGGACGCCTGCCTGGCCGAGCTCCACCTGAAGAAGATGATCTCCTTCGAGACCGGCCTGGCGCGCGCCGTCGACGCCAAGGAGTTCGAGCGTCTCGTCTCGACGGGAGGCATCGCCGGCCAGAACGGCGGCGTGACCCCGACACCGCGCGTCGGCGGCGACCTCGGGCGCGTGAGCGGGCCGCCCCCGATCGGTCGCGCCGGACGCACCGGCTGAGGCCAGCCCGAGCCAACTGACAGGGGGTGCCCCACCATGAGGGCGCTCCGCCTGCTCAAGGACGCGGCCAAGGCCTACCTCGACCGCTCCGGCCTGCCCTACGGGCAGCGCTTCCGCATGACGCGGCTCGGGTTCGCGCCCGAGTCGTACGTCATCTACGAGTTCGACCGCAACGACCCGGCCGACTACCTGCCGAGCAGCCTCTGGGCCCCCCTCCACCGGCTGAACGGGCCCGTGGTCACCGAGATGCTCTCGAACAAGCTGCTCTTCTGGTACGCGTTCGCCGGCGACGTGCCGATGCCCGCCGTGCTGGCCGCCGTCGTGAGCGGGCACGTGCGGCCCGTCGCCGACACCGCGCTGCGCAGCGCCGGCGCCGTCCTGGAGCTCGCCGCCCAGCGCCCCCTGATCCTCAAGCCGATGGGCGGCCAGAAGGGGAAGCGCGTCCACAGGCTCGAGTCGGAGGGCGGCCGGTACCTCCTCGACCACGCGCCGGTCGGCCGCGCCGAGGCGGAGGCGGCGCTCCTCGAGGGCGCCGCGACCCTCGTCGTCGAGCTGGCCCAGCAGGCGCCGTACGCCGCCGCCTTCAACCCGGGCAGCGTGAACACGATGCGGGTCGTGACCTTCGGGGGCGAGGGCACGGGCTACGCGCCGTTCGTCGCGGCCATCGCGCACCGCTTCGGGCGCGAGGGCACGGGACCCGTCGACAACGTCTCCTCGGGCGGCCTGATCGCCCGGGTCGACCTGGAGACCTACGAGATCGGCCCCGCGGCCGGCTACCCCTTCGGCGCGAGGAGGCTCGTCTGGTACGACGAGCACCCCGACACCGGAGCGCGGATCGCCGGCGCCGTCGTGCCCGGGGCGGCGGCGGTCGTCGAACGCCTCCTGCGCCTCATGGAGGCGCACCCGTACCTCGTCTACGTCGGCTGGGACGTCGTGCTCACCGACGAGCGCGGGGGCTTCAGCGTGATCGAGGCGAACTACGGCGCAGGCCTGCAGATCCAGATGGTCGGCTTCCGCTACCTGCGCGACGAGCGCGTCGTCGCGTTCCTCGGGCACCACGGCCTGCTGGACCAGGTCCCCGTCCTGCGCCGCCCGCCCGCGGCGGCGGGCCGGTCCGCCGGCGGACCGCCGGGCCGTCCAGCGGGTTGACCGGCCTCGCGACGGCCGCGATATACTCCGCGCCATGCCCCTGGACAGCGTCAGCGCCCTGCTAGGCGTGGCGCGCCGCCTGAAGCTAGGCGGCGCGGGGTCGCAGGGTTAGGACGCGCGCGCCCGGCGCGCCGGTTCGCACCGCCACGACCCCCGGCCCCACCCGCGGCCGGGGGTCTTCCACTTACTGCGGGCACGAGAGGTGACGATGCCACAGCGGCCGAAGAGCCTGCTCGACAAGGTGTGGGACGCCCATGCGGTCCGCACCCTGCGGAGCGGTCAGACACAGCTCTTCATCGACACGCACCTGGTCCACGAGGTCACGAGCCCGCAGGCGTTCGCGATGCTGCGCGACCTGGGGCTTGAGGTGCTGATGCCCGAGCGCACGTTCGCGACGGTCGACCACATCGTGCCGACGCACACGCGCGTCGAGCCGTTCGAGGACCCCATGGCCGCCGCGATGATCGCCCACCTCAGGCGGAACGTGGCCGAGCACGGCATCGCGTTCTTCGACGTCGGCACCGGGAGGCAGGGCATCGTGCACATGGTCGGCCCCGAGCTGGGCCTCACGCAGCCCGGCACGACGATCGCCTGCGGCGACAGCCACACCAGCACGCACGGGGCTTTCGGGGCCATCGCGTTCGGCATCGGCACCACGCAGGTGCGCGACGTCCTCGCCACGCAGACGCTGGCGCTGTCGAAGCCGAAGCTGAGGCGCATCGAGGTGAACGGGCGCCTGGGCCCCGGCGTCTACGCCAAGGACGTGATCCTCCACATCATCAGGACGCTCGGCGTGAAGGGCGGGGTCGGCTACGCCTACGAGTACGCCGGCGACGTCTTCGACGCGATGAGCATGGAGGAGCGCATGACCGTCTGCAACATGTCCATCGAGGGCGGCGCGCGCTTCGGCTACGTGCAGCCCGACGAGACGACGGTCGCGTACCTGCGCGGACGCGAGTACGCCCCGCGGGGCGACGCCTGGGACGCGGCGGTCGAGCGCTGGCTCTCGTTCCGGTCCGACCCGGGGTGCGAGTACGACGACGTCGTCGAGATCCGGGCCGAGGACGTGCCGCCCACGGTCACCTGGGGCATCAACCCCGGACAGTCGGTCGCGATCGACGAGCCGGTGCCGCGGCCCGAGGACGTGCCAGAGGGCGAGCGGGCGTCGGTGGCCGAGGCGCTGGCGCACATGAAGCTCGAGGGCGGCCGGCCCCTGGTGGGCACGCCGGTGGACGTGGCCTTCCTGGGCTCCTGCACGAACGCGCGGCTCTCCGACTTCGTCGAGGTGGCCAAGGTGCTCGCCGGCCGCCGCGTGCACCCGCGCGTGAAGGCGATCGCCGTGCCCGGCTCCGAGCACGTCAAGAGCGAGTGCGAGCGGATCGGCATCGACCGGGTCTTCAAGGCCGCCGGCTTCGAGTGGCGCGACGCGGGCTGCTCGATGTGCCTGGCGATGAACCCCGACAAGCTCGTAGGCGACCAGCTCTGCGCCTCGTCTTCCAACCGCAACTTCAAGGGCAGGCAGGGCTCCCCCACCGGACGCACCGTGCTGATGAGCCCCGTGATGGTCGCCGCCGCGGCCGTCACCGGCGTGGTCTCCGACGCCCGCGAGGTGTTCGGCGTGGGCCGCGAGGTCGTGGCGTGAGCGCGTTCCAGCCCGTCGTCCGCGTCGTCGGCAGGGCCGTGGCGGTGCCGGGGAACGACATCGACACCGACCGCATCATCCCCGCCCGGTACCTCAAGAGCGTCACCTTCGACGACCTCGGCGCGGCGCTGTTCGTCGACGAGCGCTTCGCGCCGGACGGCACGCCGAAGGGCCATCCGCTCGACGACCCGGCGCGCGCCGGCGCCACCGTTCTCGTCAGCGGCGCGAACTTCGGCTGCGGCTCGAGCCGCGAGCACGCCCCGCAGGCCATCTACCGCGCCGGCTTCAGGGCGGTGGTGGCCGGGAGCTTCGCCGAGATCTTCTTCGGCAACGCCACGGGCATCGGCCTGGCCTGCGTGCGCCTGGCGGAGGGCGACCTCTCCGACCTCACGCGCCGCGTGCAGGAGGACCCGGCGCTGGCTGTCACCGTCGACCTCGCGGCCATGCGGGTGGAGGCCGGCGGGCGAGGTTACGCTGCCGCCATGCCGGACAGCGCCAGGAACGCACTGCTGACGGGCACCTACGACCCCCTCGCCGAGCTCCTCGAGGGCCTTCCCGACGTGCGGCGGACGGCCGCCTCCCTCGGGCACGAGGTGCGCCGGTGAACGCCAAGGCGAGCCGCCGGCGCGAGGTGCGCCCGTGAACGCCGCCCCCTCCCGCCGACGCGAGGCGCGTCCGTGACGGCGGCCAAGAAGACGATCGCCGTCCTGCCCGGGGACTTCGTCGGCCCGGAGGTCGTCGAGGCCGCGCTGGTGGCGTTGGACGCCGTGGCCGAGCGCTACGGCCTCGAGCTCGAGTACCGGCGCCTGCCTTTCGGCGGCGGCGCGCTCGCGGAGCACGGCACGGCGTTCCCGGAGCCGACGAGGGAGGCCGTGACGCGGGCCGACGCCGTCCTGCTCGGCTCCGTCGGCGGGCCGGTGGGCGACCACCCCTGGAACCGCCTGCCCCGCGAGCAGCGCGTCGAGACGGCGATCCTCGCCCTGCGCCGCCACCTCGGCGCCTTCGCGAACCTCAGGCCGGTGAAGGTCTTCCCCGGACTCGAGCGCCTCTCCCCCCTGCGCCCCGAGCGCGCGCGGTCCACCGACCTGGTGATCTTCCGCGAGCTCACCGGCGGCATCTACTTCGGCCGGCCGTCTCACAACCGCCCGGACCAGGGCCTCTCGACGATGGTCTACGAGCGGCACGAGGTCGAGCGGATCGCCCGGCTGGCCTTCGAGACCGCGCGCACGCGCCGCAACAGGGTCACGAACGTCGACAAGGCCAACGTGCTCGACGTCTCGCAGTTCTGGCGCGACGTCGTCGTCGAGGTGCACGAGCGCGAGTTCCCCGACGTCGAGCTGAACCACCTCTACGTCGACAACGCGGCGATGCAGGTCGTGCGCGACCCGGGAGCGTTCGACGTGCTGGTCATGGGCAACCTCTTCGGCGACATCCTCTCCGACCTCGCGGCCGTGATCCCCGGGAGCCTCGGCGTGCTGCCGTCGGCGAGCCTGGGCGGCCGGGTCGGCCTCTACGAGCCCGTGCACGGCAGCGCGCCGGACATCGCCGGCCAGGGCATCGCCAACCCCACGGGCACGATGCTCTCGGCCGCGATGATGCTGAGGCACAGCCTGGGCGCCCCCGAGGCGGCCGCGGCGCTGGAGGCGGCCGTCGCCGCGGCGCTGGCCGACGACCCGACCGTCGACCTCGGCGGCACGCGCGGCACGGCCGCGTTCACCGACGCGGTCGTGGCCGCAGTCGCGCGACAGGAGCCGGTGGCCCATGGCTGAGCGTCGTCTCGACCGCCGCAGCGCCGTCGTCACCAGCGGGCCAGAGCGCGCGCCGAACCGCGCGATGCTGCGGGCGGTGGGCTTCTCCGACCACGACTTCGGCAAGCCCATAGTCGGCATCGCCGACGGCCACTCGACGATCACGCCGTGCAACGCCGGCCTCAGGCGCCTGGCCGAGGCGGCGGCGGACGCCGTCCGCGCGGCCGGCGGCATGCCGCAGACGTTCGGGACGATCACCGTCTCCGACGGCATCTCGATGGGCACCGAGGGCATGAAGTGCAGCCTGGTGTCGCGCGAGGTCATCGCCGACTCGATCGAGACCGTGGGCCGCGGGCAGAGCATGGACGCCATGGTCGTGGTGGGCGGCTGCGACAAGAACATGCCCGGCGGGATGATCGCCCTGGCGCGCCTCGACGTGCCGTCCGTCTACGTCTACGGCGGCACGATCAAGCCCGGCCGGCTGGCCGGCGAGGACCTGACGATCGTCAGCGTCTTCGAGGCGGTGGGCGCGCACGCCGCCGGGCGCATCGAGCTCGAGACCCTGCGGGCGATCGAGGCGGCGGCCTGCCCCGGCCCGGGCTCCTGCGGCGGCATGTACACCGCGAACACGATGTCCTCGGCGATCGAGGCCCTGGGCATGAGCCTCCCCTACTCGAGCACGATGGCCGCCGAGGACGACGAGAAGCTGGAGAGCGCCCGCGCCAGCGGCGAGGCCGTGGTGAGGCTCGTCGAGCTCGGCCTCACGCCGCGGCGGATCATGACCAGGCGGGCGTTCGAGAACGCGATCCGCGTCGTCATGGCCGTCGGCGGCAGCACGAACGCCGTGCTGCACCTGCTCGCGATCGCGCACTCGCTGGGCGTGGCGCTCTCGATCGACGACTTCGAGGAGCTGCGCCGCACCACGCCCGTGCTGTGCGACCTCAAGCCCTCGGGGCGCTACGTCGCCACGGACCTCCACGCGGTGGGCGGCGTGCCGCTGGTGATGCGCATGCTCCTCGAGGCCGGGCTGCTGCACGGCGACTGCCTCACCGTGACCGGGAGGACGGTCGCCGAGAACCTGGTGGGCGTCCCGAACCAGCCGCCCGCCGGCCAGGACGTCGTGCGGCCCCTCTCCGCGCCGCTCTACCCCGTCGGCCACCTCAACGTGCTGCGCGGCAACCTGGCGCCGGAGGGCGCGGTCGCGAAGACCACGGGGCTGCGCTCGCGCCGCATCACCGGTCCCGCGCGCGTCTACGACGGCGAGGAGGACGCCATGGCGGCGATCCTCGGCCGCGAGGTGAGGCCGGGCGACGTCGTCGTGATCCGCTACGAGGGGCCGAAGGGCGGCCCGGGCATGCGCGAGATGCTGGCGCCGACCTCCGCGATCATCGGGCAGGGTCTGGGCGACTCGGTCGCGCTCGTCACCGACGGGCGCTTCTCGGGCGGCACCTACGGACTCGTCGTCGGCCACGTGGCGCCGGAGGCGGCCGTGGGCGGGCCGATCGCGCTGGTCGCGGAGGGCGACCTCATCACCATCGACGCCGACGAGAACCTGATCAGGCTCGAGGTCGACGACGCCGAGCTGGAGCGCCGGCGTGCGGCGTGGCGCCCGCCACCGCCGCGCTACACTACCGGCGTGCTGGCGAAGTACGCCAAGCTCGTATCCAGCGCCTCGGTCGGTGCCGTGACCGACTGACGCCCGGTGATGGGCAGGTCGCCTTGAGGGTCACCATCTACAACGAGTTCCTCCACGAGGTGGAGGTCGAGAGCGTCCGCCGCCTCTACCCCGACGGGATCCACGCCGCCCTCGCCGCCGCCGTGCGCGAGCACGTGCCGGCGGCCGAGGTGCGCACCGCCACCCTGCGCGAGCCGGAGCACGGCCTGTCGCAGGAGGTCGTGGACGCCACCGACGTCATGCTGTGGTGGGGCCACAAGGCCCACGGCGAGGTCTCCGACGCCGTCGCCGAGCGCGTGCAGCGGGCGGTCCTCGCCGGCATGGGCCTCGTCGTCCTGCACTCCGGTCACCTCTCGAAGCCGTTCCTCCGCCTGCTCGGCACGCACGGTTCGCTGAGGTGGCGGGAGGCCGACGAGAAGGAGCGCCTGTGGAGCCTGCAGCCCGGCCACCCGCTGCTCGCGGGCGTACCCGACCACTTCGAGATCGAGCCGGAGGAGATGTACGGGGAGCGCTTCGACGTCCCGGACCCCGACGAGCTGCTGATGATCTCGTGGTTCCAGGGTGGCGAGGTGTTCCGCAGCCTCATGACGTGGCGGCGCGGACACGGACGCGTCGTCTACTTCCGTCCGGGGCACGAGACCTACCCCACCTACCACCACCCCGTCGTGAGGCGCATCGTGGCGAACGCCGCCCTGTACGCCGCCGCGCGGCTCAGGCGCGACGACTCCGCCTGCCCGAACACGGCGGCCTTCGAGCCCGTCCCGAACCCCGGGAAGGAGCACGTCCTCAAGCCGTGAGGCCCGTCGCCGACCCGTTGCGCGTAGCGATAATCGGCACCGGCAGCATCTCGCAGGCGCACTTCGACGGGTACCGCGCCGCTGGCGCCAACGTCGTCGCCCTCTGCGACGTCAACCCGGTCCAGCTCGCCGCCCGCGCCAGCGCCTGGGGCGTCGACAGGACCTACGCCGACTTCGAGGAGCTGTTCGCCGCCGGCGGCATCGACGCCGTGTCGATCGCCGCGCCCACGGCCGTGCACCACCCCGCCACGCTGGCCGCGGCCAGGTCCGGGGTCCACGTCCTCGTCGAGAAGCCCATCGCCCTCGACCTCGCGCTGGCCGACGAGATGATCGCCGCCTGCCGCGACGCCGGCGTGATCCTCTTCGTCAACCACCAGCTCAGGTCCTCCGGCCCGGCGCGCAAGGCCAAGGAGCTGCTCCTCGCCGGCGCCATCGGGCGCGTGACCCACCTGCGCCTGCGGCAGGCGCACGACTGGGGCGGGCTCGGAGTGCGCCCGTCGTTCGCCACCAGGGCCAGCTCGGGCGGCGGCACGCTCCTCGACAACGGCTGCCACCTCGCCGACCTGGCGCGCTTCTTCGGCGGGCGCGTCCGCGAGGTGTTCGCCCGCACCGCCACCCTCGCCTACGACATCGAGGTCGAGGACACGGCGAACGTCTCGCTGGAGTTCGCCGACGGCGCCATCGGCACGATCGAGACGGCGTGGACCGCCACCGGCTGGGAGGAGGGGTTCTGGATCTACGGCACGAAGGGCGCGCTGGAGAGCACGAACCGCTTCGGCCCGCCCTGGCTGCGGCACTACCACCGGTCGATGCCCGGCGGCACCTGGGACGAGACCGACCTCACGACCTACACGTTCGGCGGCTACAAGCCGCACACGGCGCACGTCATCGCCTTCGTGCAGGCCGTCCGCGGCGAGGGGCCGGTCGTGTGCTCCGGCGAGGACGGGCGCGAGGCCGTGCGCCTGATCCTCGCCGCCTACGCCAGCGCCGCCGACCACGCGCCGGTGCGCCTCAGGGACGCGCCCGACACCTTCGAGGAGGCGGTGACGGCGTCGTGACCTTCGAGGAGTTCCGCCAGCTCGTCGCCGACCTCGTCGACGAGGTGCCAGAGCGGTTCATGCGCGGCCTGCAGGGCGTGCACGTCCTGCCGCAGGCCAAGCGCGAGGAGGGCTACGACGAGGACGTGTTCCGCATGGGCGAGTACCTCGACCCCGGTCCCGACCAGTTCCTCGGCGGCAGCGAGGGGCTGGGCCGCCACATCGCCCTCTACTACGGCTCCTTCAAGGCCATCGCCGACGCCGACCCCGACTTCGACTGGGAGGAGGAGGCGTGGGAGACGCTGACGCACGAGCTCAGGCACCACGTCGAGTCGCTCGCCGGCGAGGACCTCCTGGTCCAGGAGGACGTCGAGGTCAGCCGCTCCTTCACCAGGCGCGACCGCTAGCGGCTTCCGGGCGAGCGTCGCCGGACGCGGCGCCGCGGCGGGCCCGGACGCGGCGCATCGCGGTGGACGCTCAGCCGGCGCGCGGCTCCGTGTCGGCGGGTCCCGTGCGCGCCGCCGCCACCCAGAGGTCGGGTCGGCGCGAGCGCAGCACCGCGGCCAGCTCCGCGGCCGCCTCGGGTCCCTCCGCGACCCCGAAGCAGGTGGGGCCGCTGCCGGCCATCAGCACGCCGCGCAGGCCCAGCGACCTGAGCTCGGCCAGCAGCTCGCGCACCTCCACGTGCGCCCGCATCACGCCGGCCTGCAGCCCGTTGCGCCAGGCCGGCTCGGCGCCGCGCGCGAGGGCCTCCAGCGCCGCCACGTGCCTGAGCCGGCCCGTGAAGCCGACGAGCGCGCCGTAGGCCTCGGCGGCCGAGACCGTGAGCTCGGGCTTGGCGAGCACGAGGTCGAGCCGTGGGGCCGCGACGGGCGTGAGCCGCTCGCCGCGTCCGCGACCCACGGCGGCGTCCGCGCCCGAGAGGAAGAACGGCACGTCGGAGCCGATCGCGAGGCCCAGCGCACCGAGGTCTGGCACGCCGGGAACGAGCCGTTCCAGGGCGCGCAGCGCGGCGGCGGCGTCGGACGAGCCCCCGCCGAGCCCGGCGGACACGGGCAGGCGCTTCGTGAGACGCAGCGCGACGCCGGGGGCCGGGGCGCCCACGCTCGCCGTCCAGGACGCTAGGTAGGCCGACGCCGCTCGGGCGACGAGGTTCCCCTCGCCCGGCGGCAGCTCGGCGACCGAGCGCTCGAACCACCCCGGGGCGCCGGGGTACGGCGCGGCGTCCACGACGAGGCTCACCTCGCCGGGCCGCTCCGGCGCCAGGGTCGCCTCGACCTCGTCCGCCAGGTCGAGGCGCGCGAAGAGGGTCTCGATCTCGTGGAAGCCGTCGCCGCGCCTGGCCAGCACGGCCAGGCCGAGGTTCACCTTGCCCGGCGCGCTCTCCGCGACCGTCGGGGACGCGCCCCCCGCGACGGTGCCCGGGCCCCTGGCGGTCGCGCCCGCGGTGCCGCCGTCGGCGCCGCCCGCCTCCTCGCCTCGCCGCGACCTACCGGCAGTCATCGCCCCCGCGTCGCGCCGACGGCGAGCCTCGCCGCCAGCGCCTCGGCGACCAGCAGGTCCTCCGGCCGCGTCACCTTCATCAGGAGCGGACTGCCCTCGACCAGCGCCACCTGCCGCCCCAGGCGTCGGACGAGCGCGGCGTCGTCGGTGGCCGCGACGCCCGCGGCGGCCGCCGCCTCGTGGGCCGCGAGCAGCAGCGCGCGCTCGAAGCCCTGCGGCGTCTGCACGGCGCGCAGCAGCGTCCGGTCGAGCTCCTCGCCCGCCTCGGTCACGACGGTGTCGGCGACCGGCAGCGCCGCCGTGGACGCACCGTGTCGGCGCGCCGCCGCGAGCACGCGGGCGATCACGTCGCCGGTCAGGAACGGCCGGGCGACGTCGTGCACGAGCACGTGGCGCGCCGTGGACGCCCTGACGAGCGCGCGCACCGACTCCTGGCGCGTCTCGCCGCCCTCCACGTAGACGGCGCCGGGGCGGCGGGGCCAAGCGGCCAGCGCGCCCGGCGGCACGGCCACGACGACCTCGTCGACGTGCGGGGCCAGCGCGTCGAGGGCCAGGTCGAGGAGCGTACTGCCGGCGACCTCGACGAGCGCCTTGGGCCCGCGGCCGAGGCGCGTGCCCCGCCCGGCGGCGGCCAGGAGGGCGGCGACCCTCGCGCCCACGCTCACTCACCCCACCGCGGGACCCGCGCGTGCTCGACGCCCAGGTGGTCGAGCACGCGGGCCGTCACGCTGCCGACGAGGTCGTCCACCGACGCGGGCCGGTGGTAGAAGCCCGGCGAGGCGGGCATGACGACGGCGCCGGCCGCGTCGGCGGCCAGCATGTTCTCGAGCATCGGGCGGGAGTAGGGGGCCTCCCGCACGACGAGTACGAGCTTGCGGCGCTCCTTCAGCGCCACGTGGGCGGCGCGCGAGGTGAGGTTGTCGGTGAGGCCGTGCGCCACCTTCGCCAGCGTGCCGGCGCTGCAAGGCACGACGACCATGGCCTCGAACCTGTGGCTGCCCGAGGCGATCGGGGCGCCGCTGTCGCTGTCCTTGTGCACCTCGGAGGCCAGCGAGGTGAGGGCCTCCAGGCCGCCGTCGAGCTCCGTCGGCAGGACGCGCTTGGCGCCGGCGGTGACGACCAGGTGGATGTGGACGGCCGCGTCGCGGAGGCACCGGAGGAGGTCGACGGCGTAGGCCATGCCGCTCGCGCCGGTGACGGCCACCACCACCTCCCTGCGCGCCGGGTCTACCCTCGCTGTCACCAGGCCAGGTTACCGCGAGCGTGCCGGACTTATACTCGCCGCGCCGTGCAGGGCAGCGACGCACCACGAGACGCCAACGCTCTGGACCCGCGCCGCGGGAGCCTCGAGCTGCGGCTCGCGCCGGGACACCCGCGCCTCGCGCGCGCCCGCCACGGACGTGTACTGACCGGTCTATGCGCCGGGATCGGGGAGTTCCTCGGCTACCCCGCCGCCGCGGTGCGCGCCGTCTTCGTGGCGGCCGCGCTGCTCACGCTCGGCACCGCGGCGCTGGCCTACCTGGCCCTGAGCCTGCTGGTCCCCGCGTCGACCGACTAGCTCGCGAGAGCGGCGCGCCGGCGCGCGCGCCGCGCGCCTCCGGGCACGCCGACCGGTCGACCCACCCGCCTCGCCACGGGGCGAGGGCGGACGGGCCTACCTCACATCACCAGCCTGACGGGCGAGTCGAGGAGCTCGGCGACGCGCGCGAGCAGCCGCGCGCCCGTCTCGGCCGGCAGGTCGCCGGCCAGGGTCAGGGTGCTCCTGTAGCCGCCGCGCTGGTTGTCGTAGAGGATCCTGCCCAGGCTCAGCACGGGGAGGTCGAGGTCGAGGACGACCTCGTCGACGTCGAGGCCGCTGAGGTCGGCGACGACGAGGCCAGCCTCGTCCTCCTCGACGCCCGGTCCGGCCAGCTCGGAGACGATCTCGGCGAACGGGCGGTCGGCCGCACCGTCGACGCGCCGCAGCGACACGCCGTCGCCGAACGCGGCCAGGGCCACCTGGCCGAACCCGCCGCCCAGCTCGGCGGCCGCCTTGGCCACGGCCCGCAGCACGAACGGCGCCGCGCCCAGCGGCTCCTCGTGGCCGAGCTCCTGCGAGACGGCGAGCTGGGCGCCGGCCAGCGCGCTGACGTCGACGTGTCGCCTGAGCGCCAGGCGCAGACGCGCCAGCGGCAGGCCCTCGAAGCCCGCCTGGGTCACGCCCGCCAGCTCGTCCGGCGTCTCGACCGCGGCGACGACCTCGCCGGGCCCGCTCTCCAGGTCCGCCGCGGCGTCCGCGGGCGCATCCGCGGCGTCCACCGGCGCGGCCTCCTCACCGACCACCGCGCCGGCGTCTCCCGCTCCCTCGGCGGCCGCGCGGTCGCCCGCGGCCCCGACGTCCTCCAGGGCATGACCATCGTCAGCCGCCCCCACCTGGCCGGCGTCCCCGCCGACCTGCGGCATGCCGCCGTCGTCCGCGTCGCCCGTCCGGCCCCCGCCCTCCGCGGGGCCCTCGCCGGTCCCCGCCGGCTCCCACGAGGGACCGGCGGACCAGGCGTCGTAAGGCGAGTCGCCGCGCTCCGCGGGCGCCTCGGCCCACGTCTCGTCGGCGGACGCCGCGGCCCCGGCCGGCGCGCCCGGCTCTTCCGGCGCGGCCCACAGGTCGGCATCGCTGCCCGCGTCCCCTCCGGAGGCGCCCTCCTCCGCCTCGCTCGAGACGGCGAAGAGGTCGACGTCGTCGCTCGTCCGGCCGACGGGCTCGCCCCAGATGTCGGAAGGGGGCGTCTCCTCCCGCGGGCTTGGCTCGCCGAGGTGGATGCCCTCGCCCCAGGCCTCCTCGGCGCCCTGTGCCGGCGCCGCGGCGGCGCCAGGCGCCGGCGCGGGCCCGAGCGCGTCGTCCCGCCCGGCGCCGTCGTCGACGGGCAGGGGCTCGTCGCCGGAGACGAGCAGGTCGTCGAGGTCGTCGGCCGCCGTGGGCGCCGCGCCCTCCCGGGGCGCGGGAGCGGGGGCGGGAGCCGGCGTCTCGGCCGCCTCCGGCTCGTCGTCGAAGAGGAAGACGTCCTCGTCGACGGCGGCCGGCTCCTCGCGCACCGCGCTGCCGATCTCGTGCCTGAGCTCGCCGAGCGTGGCGGCCTCACCGACGCCCTGCCTCACGGTGGCGATGTCCTGCTCCGGCCAGGCGTCCATGCCTTCGGGGAGCGGCTCCGGCGTGGGGTCCACGGCCTCCTCGCCCGCCATCACGCGCGCGAGGTAGTCGAGGACGTCGCGCTCCACGATCCGGCCGCCGTCACCCGAGCCCTGCAGCCGGCGCCAGTCGACGTTGTTCTGCTCCGCCAGCCGCCGCGCAAGCGGGGTGATGTCGGGCTCGCTCACAGGTCTCCTCCTACGCGCGGCGGCCGTGCCCCCGCTGGTCTCATGCCTCTGTCATGCGAGTATACCGAACCCGTCCTGCGCCCCTGACGGAGCCGGAGGCGGCGACCCGTCGCGCTCCCCCGCGCCGCACCGCGTCGCGTTCAGGACCCCGTGCCCCACCCCGACCGCGCCGCCCTCAGGGACGCCAGGCCTGGAAGAAGACGCCGTCGATGTACGTCTGCAGGAGCGCGTCGCCGCCGTAGACGGTCACCGTGGTCGTGGCCACCTCTCCCGGCTGCATCTGCCTGTCGAAGACGCTCCTGGTGCCGCGGTCGTCGCTGACGACCAGCTCGAGCCGGTACGGCTGCTCGAGGAGGCGGCGCACGCCCATGAACGTGGGGTCGAACGTGAAGGGGATGCTGCGGCTGCCGTCGCCCGCCTGCACCGACGGCCCGCCCCCAGCGGGGCCCTCGCCGCCGCCGGCGCCGGGACGCTGGCCGCCCGGGCCGCCCAGGACGTCGTCGCGCTGGCCGGGCAGGCCGAGGTCGGGCAGCAGCGGCGAGTCGGCGGGGCGTCCGTTCACGGTGAGCAGCACCGGGGTGCCCGGCAGGGTGTAGCCGGTGGGCTGGACCTCGACCACGCCCTCAGGCCTGGCGGGGTCGTCGACGTACGTCACCTGCCCGACGAGGAGCTGCGCGGCGCGCAGCGCGAGCTGCGCCCGCCACTGCGGCAGGCCGACGACGTCCGGCACCTCGACGACGTTGCGCGACGAGAGCGCGTAGTTCACGGTGACGGGCGTGCTGGTCACGACCTCCGCGCCGGCGGGCGGCCACGTCGAGACGACGTCGCCCGCGCCGGTGAAGCTCACGCTGGTCGCGACCCTCTCGATCCTGTGGAAGCCGAGCTCCTCGAGCCGCTTCACGGCCTCGTCCGCGGGCAAGCCCTTGAGGTCCGGCACGACCACGCGCGGGAGGTCGCGCCCGCGGCTGACGACGAGCGACAGCTCCTCGCCGGACGCGAGCTGGGCGCCGCCCTCGGGCGCCTGGCCGATGACGGTGCCCACGGGTCGGTCGCTGGCCTCGTAGACCGTCGTCCCCAGGGGGAGGTTCAGCTCGCTCACCCGGCGCCTGGCGTCGGCCTCCAGCATGCCGGTGAGGTCGGGCACGCGCGCCGCGGCCCCCACGGCGTTCACGCCCAGGTGCACGGTGCGCCCGCGCCTGACCGTGGCCCCGGGCGCGGGGGACTGCGAGGTGACGGTGTCGGGCGCGGCGCCCGCCACCTGCTCGATGAAGGTCACGGGCTCGAGGCCCATCCGCCTGAGCACCTGCGCGGCCTCGTCGTGGCGCATGCCGACGACCTCCGGCAGGCGCACCTCGGGCACGTCGAAGTAGCCGCGGAGGTTGAGTGCCGTGACGACGAGGGCCCCCACGAGGAGCGCTCCGGCCACGGTGAGCCACGTCCAGCCCGTCCGGCGCGTGCCGATGGCGTCGGCGGCGGCAGTCACGCGCCGACTCTACCGCGACCCGCCGAAGCCGCGGGTAGAGTCTGGTCGTGAACCGCGCCCTCGCGTTCCCCGCCGGCACGGTGGCGCACCTCCCGACCGCCACGGGCGGCGAGCTGGCGGACCTGCTGGCCCTGGAGAGGGCCGGGGCGCGCCTCGCCCTGGTGGCGCTGCCGGCCGCGGTCGAGGACAGCCTCTACCGCTACAACAACCTGCCGGAGCGCCTCGCGCGCCTCTACGCCGGCGTGGACCCCCTCGACCCGGACGAGGACCTCGTCGAGGAGGCCGAGGGTCCCGCGCTGGCGCTCGTGTCGGGGGCCCACCTGCTCGACGACGTCATCGACGCCGTCTACGAGGCCCTCGCGGGCCTGCCGGAGGAGCTCGTCGTCCGCCGGCCCGGCGAGGAGGTCGGCGAGCCCGCCGCCGGCAGGCGCGGCGCGCTGCTGGCGTTCAAGGCGCTCATCGGGCGCGACTGGCGCGCCGACGCCGTGATCGCGCGGCTGCGGCGCCACGGCAGCGTGGCCGTCGACGCCCGGCCGGTGATCGCCCACGCCCGCGCGGCGGCGCCCGACGCCGAGCTCTCGCTGGTGGCGGCGGAGACGCTCGGTCGACTGGCCACCGTCCACGCCCACGAGGGCGGCGTCACCGGCGTGGCCTGAAGGCGCGCTCGGCCACGGACGCGGCGCCGATCGCGCCGGCGTCTCCCCCGAGCACCGCCAGGCGGAACTCCGGCTCGCAGAAGCCCTCCAGGTACCTCCTGGCCGCCTCCTTGACGCGGCCCAGGTAGAACTCCCCCGCCGCCGTCAGGCCCCCGCCCAGCACGAACGCCTCCGGGTCGAACACCTTCTGGAGGTTCGCCAGACCGATCCCCGCGAAGGTGGCGGCGTTGTCGACGATGCCGAGGGCCATGCGCTCGCCGGCGCGGGCCCTCTCGAACACCTCGACCGCGGTCATGGGCCGGCCGTAGGCGAAGGTGGCGTCGCGGGCGATCGCCCGCCCGCCGGCGATGGCCTCGAGGCTGCCCGTGTGGCCGTCGCCCCCCATGGGCCCGCCGGGCAGCATCGTGACGTGCCCGATCTCGCCGCCCAGGCCGTGCGCGCCGCGCACCAGCGTCTCGCCGACGAACAGCCCGCCGCCGATGCCGGTCGAGAGCGTGACGTAGACGCTCGACTCGAGGTCGCGGGCCGCGCCGTAGAGGTGCTCGGCGAAGCCCGCGGCGTTGGCGTCGTTCTCCAGCTCCACGGGCAGGCCGAGGGCCTCCCCGAGCGCCTCGACGACCGGCGCGTCGACCATGCCGGCGATGTTCGGGGCGAACACGACGCGTCCGCGGGCGTGGTCCAGCGGACCGGGCGAGCCGACGCCGACGGCCACGACCTCGTGGCCGCGGGAGAGCAGCTCGCGCGCGGCGCCGGCCATCGCCGCCACCACGTCGTCGAAGCCCGTCTGCGGCGTGGCGACGCGCACGCGGTCGAGGACGCGCCCGTCGTCGACGACCGCCGCCAGGATCTTCGTGCCGCCCAGGTCTATCCCCAAGGTGCTCAACTCGCGCTACCTCCCGCGCGGCGCGCGGCCTCGACGGCCTGCGCCGCGATCATGACCTCCTCGTCGGTGCGCACGACGAGCACCGCCACGGCGCTGCCCGGCGCGCTGATCACCGGCCCGCCCGCGTGGTTGGCGTCCGGGTCGAGCCGCACGCCGAGGTGCTCCAGCCCCTCGAGCGCGGCCGCCCGCGTGGCCGCGTCGTTCTCGCCGACGCCGCCCGTGAACACGACGGCGTCGACGCCCCCCATCGCGGCGGCGTAGGCGCCCACGAGCTTGCGGACCCGGTAGGCGTACACCTCGAGCGCCGCGGCCGCCGCGTCGGAGCCGGCCGCCGCCGCCGACCTGACGTCGCGCATGTCGTTGCCCACGCCCGACATGCCGGCCAGGCCGGAGCCGCGGTTCAGGAGCTCGTCGAGCTCGTCGACGCCCATGCCCTCCCGCAGCAGGTGCAGGACGAGGCCGGGGTCGACGTCGCCGCTGCGCGTGCCCATCAGCAGGCCCTCCAGCGGCGTGAAGCCCATGCTCGTGTCGACGACCGCGCCGTGGTCGACCGCCGCGCCGGAGGCGCCGTTGCCGAGGTGCAGGGAGACGAGGCGCAGCTCCTCGCGCCGCCGCCCGAGGAGGCGCGCCGCCTCGCGCGTCACGTAGTCGTGGCTGGTGCCGTGGAAGCCGTAGCGCCGCAGGCCGCGGGCGGCGTACTCGGGAGGCAGGCCGTAGAGGTAGGCGCGGCGGGGCAGCGTGGCGTGGAAGGCGGTGTCGAAGACGGCCACGTGGGTCGCCGCGGGCAGCAGGCGACGGGCCGCGCGCAGGGCCGCCAGGTTCGCCGGGTTGTGCAGCGGCGCCAGGTCGCAGAGGGCGGCGATGCCGGCCTCCACCTCGTCGTCGACGACGGTCGGCGCCGTGTAGCGGGTGCCGCCGTGGACGACGCGGTGGCCCACCACCCGCGGCTCGTCGAAGCCCGCCTCCGCGGCGAGCGAGGCCAGGCACTCCTCCAGCGCCGACTCGTGGCTGGCGCCGTCCTCGCCGATGCGCTCGACGTGCCGCCTGGCGCCGGACGGGTAGGCCCTCACCTTCAGGCTCGAGCTGCCGGCGTTCACGACGAGCACGCTCTCGCTGCCGGGCGACGTGCTGTCCATGTCCACGCGACTCTACCCGCCCAGGTCGGCGATCAGCCGGGGACGGAAGCCCAGGGCGTCGGCGGCGACGAAGTGCACGGCCACGCCGTCGAGGCTCGTCAGCACCGGCTCCTCGCCGTGGACGTGCCCGAACACGAGCGCGTCGGGCGCGTACTCCGCGATCAGCCGCGTGAAGCCGCTCGGCTCGAGCCGCGTGTTCGTGGGCGGGAAGTGCAGCATCACGACCCGGTAGCGCCCCTCGAGCCGCCGCGCCGCCTGCAGCGAGAGGCTCAGCCTCTCGACCTCCCGCCTGTAGACCTTCTCGTCCTCGGCGGTGAAGCCGCGGCTGCCGGGGCAGACCCAGCCGCGGGTGCCGGCGACGACCACCCCGTCCACCGCGAGCGCGTCGTTCTGGACGGCGTACATGCCCTCGGGCAGCACGCGCCTGAGCTTGCTTATCGAGGGCCACCAGTAGTCGTGGTTGCCGCGCAGCAGGACCTTGCGGCCGGGCAGGGCCGCGATGTCCGCGAGGTCGAGCAGCGCCTCCTCGAGCCGCATCGCCCAGGAGACGTCGCCGGGCACGAGCACGAGGTCGCCCTCCCCCACCGTCTCGCGCCAGCGGTCGAAGAACGCCTGCGGGTGACCCTCCCAGTTGCCGCCGAAGACGTCCATCGGCTTGGGCTGCGCCCGCGAGAGGTGGGGGTCGGCGATGGCGAACAGGCGCATCGGAGGGCGATACTACCCGGCGCGCCTCACCACGGCAGGTCGGTGCGCTCGACGCCGGAGGCGTCGAGGCGCGCCAGCATCTCCTCGGCCGTCTCCCCGGTGACCGGGTGACGCCACCGCGGGTCGACCTCGCGCAGCGGCACGAGCACGAAGGCCCTGTGGTGGAGGCGGGGGTGCGGGACCGTGGCGACGGGGTCGTCGACGTTCGCGTCGCCGTGGGCGAGCAGGTCGAGGTCGATCACGCGCGGACCCCAGCGCTCCCGCCTCACCCGCCCGAGGCGCTCCTCGATGTCGAGCAGCGCCCTGAGCAGCGCGTGCGTCGAGAGCGCCGTGCGCAGCGCCACGACCGCGTTGAGGTAGTCGGGCTGGCCGGGCGGGCCGCCCACCGGCGCCGTGCGGTAGAGCGAGGAGCGGGCGACGACCTCGCCGAGGCCCCGCAGCTCGTCGAGCGCCCGGCGCAGCGCGGCGTGGCTGTCGCCGACGTTGCCGCCTAGCGCCACCCAGGCCAACGCCTCGTCGCCTCGCGGCGCGGCCCCCTCGTCCCCGCGCGGCGGGGCTCCCTCAGGCACGACGCCTCTCGAGCTCGCAATGGACGTCGCGCACGACGCCCGGCAGCGGCGCGTGGGGCTTGTGCACCCTCACCCTCACGGCCACGACGCGCGGCTCCGCGTCGAGCACGGCGTCCGCCACGGCGGCGGCCACCGACTCGATCAGCTTGAAGCGCTTGCCGGTGACGACGGCGGCCACGAGGCGGTAGACGCGGGCGTAGTCGGCGGCCTCCGCCAGCGCGTCGCGCCGGGGCGGCGGCAGGCGCAGCGCGAGGTCGACGACGAACCGGGCGCCGCGCTCCAGCTCGTAGTCGTGCACCCCGTGGAAGGCGTAGAACTCCATGCCCTCGAGCGTCACGGTGACGAGGTCGTCGGCCGTTCCGCTCACGGCAGGGCCTCCCGGGCGCGGCCCCCGGCCGACCGCCGTGGTCCCGCGCTCACGAGCGCGCCTCCAGCGCCGCGGTCACGGACAGCGCCTGGCGGTGCGGCTCGACGTCGTGCACGCGCAGCAGGGCCGCGCCGAGGCGCGCTGCGTGGAGGTGGGCGGCGATGGTGGCGCCGAGCCTGTCGGCGGGGCGCTCCACGCCGGTGAGCCTGCCGAGGAACGACTTGCGCGAGGCGCCCACGAGCACGGGGTGGCCGTGGGCGGCGAGCCGTCCGGTGGCGTTGAGGAGCGCCAGGTTGTGCTCGAGTGTCTTGCCGAAGCCCAGGCCCACGTCGAGGACGACGCCGGGCACGCCGGCGGCCAGCGCACGCTCGGCCGCGGCGAGGAGGTACGCGCTCACCTCCGCGACGACGTCGCCGTAGCGCGGGTCCCGCTGCATCGTCCGCGGTTCGCCGAGCATGTGCATGATCACCGCCGGGGCCCCGGCCCGCGCGCACACGTCGACCATCCGGGGTTCGCGGAGGCCGGAGACGTCGTTGACGAGCGCCGCGCCCGCGGCGAGCGCCGCCGACGCGACCTCGGGCTTGCGGGTGTCGACGCTCACGACCACGCCCGCGCCCGCCAGCGCCTCGACGACGGGGAGCACCCGGCGCCTCTCCTCGTCGGCGTCCACCGGCGCGGCGCCGGGCCGCGTCGACTCGCCGCCGACGTCGACGATCATGGCCCCCTCGGCGGCCAGGCGCAGGCCGGCGGCCACGGCGTCGCCGCTCGTGAAGGTCGCGCCGCCGTCGGAGAAGCTGTCGGGGGTCACGTTCACGACGCCCATGAGGGCGGCGCCGCGCCAGCGCAGCTCGGTGCCCCCGCCGGGGAGCGGGCGGCCGAACCGCAGGACGTGCTCGACCTCGTGCCAGGCCGGCCCCGGAACAGCGCCCGCGGGTCGCGCCACGTCGTGGGAGGTCCGCGGCGCTCCGTCGGCGCGCGGCACGCCGGCGTCCTCGACCTGGGTCACAGACTGCCCTCCATGCGCCAGTCCTCCGGCCGCTCCGCCAGCCCGAAGCGCCAGGCCACCGCCTGCGCGATGCGCTCCGAGGCGCGACCGTCGCCGTAGGGGTTCGGCGCGGCGCGCATGCGCGCCAGCTCGGCCTCGTCGCCGAGCAGGGCCAGCAGGCGCTCCTCGACGCGGGCCGGGTCGTTGCCGACGAGCCGCAGCACGCCGCCCAGGCCCTCGGGCCTCTCGGTGACGTTGCGCAGTACCGCCACGGGGCGCCCCAGCGCCGCGCCCTCCTCCTGGATGCCGCCCGAGTCGGTGATGACGAGGACCGAGCGGTCGAGGAGCGCGACCATCGACAGGTAGTCGACCGGGTCCATGAGCCTGAAGTTCGGCACCGCCTCGAGGGCGGGCCACACGGCCTCGCGCACCGCCGGGTTGAGGTGCACGGGGTAGACGAAGGTCAGCTCGGGGTGGGCCCGCGCCACGGACGCCAGCGCCGCGGCCAGCTCGCGCATCACGGGGAGGTTCTCGCGCCGGTGCATCGTCACGGCCACGAGGTTCTCCGCGGGCAGGCCCTCCGGCAGGCGCGCGCGCCGGCGGCTGAGGACCACGGCGTCCACGGCCGTGTTGCCCGTCACGACCATGCGCTCCGGGTCCTTGCCCTCCTTGAGCAGGTTGTCCCGCGCGCCCTCGGTCGGCGGCAGGTCCATGTCGGTGAGGACGTCGGTGAGGCGCCTGTTCGCCTCCTCGGGGAAAGGTTGGCTCATGTCGAAGCTGCGCAGGCCGGCCTCGACGTGCGCCACGCGGGCGCCCTCGAGGAAGGCCGCGAACGCCACGCAGAACGTCGTCGTGGTGTCGCCGTGCACCAGCACGTACTCGGAGCGCAGCGCCTTCAGCGCCGCCGCCGCCGCCGGCGTGATGCGCCCGACCAGCTCCGGCAGCGTCTGCCTGTCCGTCATCACGTTCAGGTCGGCGTCGGTGCCCATGCCGAACGTGGCCAGAGAGGCGTCGAGCTGCTCGCGGTGCTGACCGGTGACGAGCGTCAGCACCTCGAAGAGACCCGAGCGCTTGAGTGCCGCGACCACCGGGGCCATCTTGTTCGCCTCGGGCCGCGTGCCGAACGCCACGACCACGCGCGGGCGGGCGGCCGACGCCGCGGCCGGCGGCGCCGCGCTCACGCGGTCGCGCCCTCGCGTCGCACCTCGGCGAGGCGGGCCAGCGAGACGGCGGCGATCAGCACGACGGTCAGCACGAGGGTGACGAGCGTGAGGGCGGGCGGCGTCGAGGAGAGCAGCATGCCGGCGACGCCCAGCGCCAGCGTCGCGCTCCAGAGGAGGATCACGGTGCCGCGCTTAGAGCCCGAGCGCTCGCGCAGCATGTCGTGGATGTGGTCGTTGTTCGCCCGGGCCGGGTTCGCCCCGCGGCGCAGGCGCCTCACCGTGACCTGGGTGATGTTCACGACGGGCAGGGCGAGCACGAGGATCGGCGCGACGACGGAGACGGCGGCCGTGACCTTGAGGGCGCCGATCACGCTCACGGCGGCGAGGACGTAGCCCAGCAGGTACGCGCCGGAGTCGCCCATGATGATCGTGGCCGGGCCGAAGTTGTGCCGCAGGAACCCCAGCGCCGCGCCGCCCAGCGCCGCGAGCAGCAGCACGGCCGCGCCGCGGTCGTCGAACTGCACGGCCACGGCCAGCAGGCTGAAGCTCGAGATCGCCGCGATGCCGGACGAGAGGCCGTCGAGGCCGTCGATGAAGTTGAAGGCGTTCGTGAAGCCGATGACCCACAGGAGCGTCACGGCCACGGCCAGCCCCTCGGAGAGGAACAGGTAGGAGGAGTCGCCGAAGTAGTCGGTGACGAAGCCGATGCGCACGCCGTTGACGACTAGGATCCCGGCCGCCACCGCCTGCGCGGCCAGGCGCAGCGCGGGGCCCACCTCCCACATGTCGTCGAGGAAGCCCACCAGCGTCATCAGCGCACCGCCGAGGGCGACGGCCAGCAGCTCGACGCGGTAGGCGTCGATGACGTCGGGGGCGACGAGGCTGCCGGCGATGAGGGCGATCAGGAAGCCGCCGAGGATCGCGATGCCGCCGATGTTCGGCACGGCGCCGGCGTGCTGGCGGACGCCGCCGCCGTGGGTGGAGCCGCCCACCTGGACGGCCTTGATGCGGTGCGCGAACGCGCGCACGTAGGGGACGAGGCTGGCGACGGCGGTCAGGGCCACGACGAACGTGACGACGACGAGCGGTAGGTAGGAGACGAGCGCCGCCTTCACGTCAGCGATCATACGGCCGACCCCGCCGGGTCAGCGGGTGCCGTAGATCCTGTCGCCGGCGTCCCCGAGGCCGGGGACGATGTACCCGTGCTCGTTCAGGCGCTCGTCCCTCGCGGCCAGGATGATGTCCACGTCGGGGTGGGCCGAGGTGACGGCCGCGATGCCCTCTGGCGCCCCGATGATGCAGAGCAGCCTGATGCGCGAGGCCCCGGCCTCCTTGAGCAGGTCGATGCCGGCGACGGCGCTGCCGCCGGTGGCGAGCATCGGGTCGAGCAGGAACGTGTCGCGCTCGGAGATGTCGTTGGGCAGCTTCACGTAGTACCGCACCGGCTTGAGCGTCTCCGGGTCGCGGTAGAGGCCGATGTGCCCCACGCGCGCCGTGGGCACCATGCTGAGGATGCCGTCGACCATCACCAGGCCGGCGCGGAGGATCGCGACGAGGGCGAGCTTCTTGCCGGCGAGGCGCTTCACCCGCGCCTGGGCCACGGGCGTGGTCACGACCCCGTCCTCGAGCTCGAGGTCGCGCATGGCGTCGAACGCCATGAGCATGCTCACCTCGGTGCACAGGGCCCTGAAGTCGCGGACGTTCGTCTCGGCGTCCCGCATGACGGCGAGCTTGTGCTGGATCAGGGGGTGGTCGATGACGGTGACAGACATCTGAGGTCCGCTTTCCGGGCCCCCGGCGGGCGGCGCGCTCCCGGGGCCTAACGAGAGGGCCGCCCGCTAGGGGCGGCCCTGCTGGCGGAGAGGGTGGGATTCGAACCCACGGTGCAGCGTAGCCACACAACGGTTTTCGAGACCGTCCCGTTCAACCACTCCGGCACCTCTCCGGGCCCGCACGCGCGTCCCCCCTGGTCCGCGCGGCCGTCCGCGAGTATAACCCACGGCGACGCCGCGGCGGACCGCGCGGCTCGTGGCCCGCCCGCGCACCTGACCCGCCCCGGCCCGCGGGCCACGGGACCCGGAGCCCGCGCGCGACGAGGTTCCTGGACGTCTGCACCGCCTTGACTGGCCCCTCCCGCCGCCCGTAGACTGACCTTTGCCGTTGGCCCATCGTCTAATGGCAGGACAACGGATTCTGGTTCCGTCGGTCGGGGTTCGAATCCCTGTGGGCCAGCCAAGTTCAGGCGCGCGCGGGCGCACCGGTTGCTAGACTGGTAGCCCGCGCGCGCCTGTCGCGAGGCGCCGCGCGCGGCGCCCGCGCCTCAGGCCCACGGTGGCCCATCGTCTAACGGCAGGACACCCGGTTTTGGTCCGGTCGGTCGGGGTTCGAATCCCTGTGGGCCAGCCATGGAGACGCCCCCTCGGGGGCGTCTTCCCCTCTCGGCCGCGGCGCGCCCACGCCGCGCGGCGACCGCCCTCGAGTCGGGCCTGCGCGCTGCCGCCCTGCGCGCCTAACCCTCGTCGTAGTAGCCGCCGCCCGCCTTCCGGCCCAGGCGGCCCGCCTCGACGAGCTTGCGCAGCGTCTGCGGCGCCCTGAACCTGTCGCCGTACGCCTCCGCCAGCGAATCGGCGATGAGGAGCACCGTGTCGAGGCCGATGTAGTCGGCGAGCTCCAGGGGTCCCATCGGGTGGTTGAGCCCGAGCTTCACGGCCGTGTCGATGTCGTCGCGGCTCGCCACGCCCTCCTCGAGGAGCCTCGCTCCCTCGAGCAGCACGGCCGCGACCACGCGCGTGGTCACGAAGCCCTGCCTGTCCTGGACGGTCACGACCGTCTTCCCGCACGCCTCGGCCACGGACGCGACGGCCGCCAGCGCCTCGGGCGAGCTGCGCACGCCGCGCACCAGCTCCACCAGGCGCATGCGCTCCGGCGGGTTGAACCAGTGCATGCCCACGACCCGCTCCGGGCGCGAGGTGGCCGCGGCGATCGCCGTCACGGACAGCTCGCTGGTGTTCGTCGCCAGCCAGGCGCCGGCCGGAGCCGCGGCGTCGACGCGGGCGAAGAGCTCGCGCTTGAGGTCGAGCACCTCGGGGACGGCCTCGACGACGAGGTCCGCCCGCCCCACCGCCGCCGGCAGGTCGACGTGCGTGGTCAGCGCCTCGGCCCTCTCCGCCGCGTGCTTGGCGGCGCGGGCGCGGGCCCGCTCCAGCGCCTCTCGTGACGTGTCGTAGACGTCAACGGCGAACCCGGCCCGCACCAGGACCGCCGCGATCCCGCCGCCCATGAGGCCGGCCCCGATCACGGCGACCCGCCGCAGGGGGAGCGCGCTCGTCTCGCTCATGCCATCACCCGCCGGACGGCATCATAACGGCGGGTACACGTCGTACCTCACGGTCCGTCCGCGCAGGGAGCCGCTGGGCTCCACCCCGCCGAGCGGCTCGGCGCGCAGGTGGCGCTTCACGACCACGCGTCTGGTCGCTGCCTCGCGGGCGGCTTGCAGCAGGTCGGGCGCGCCCGACTCGTCGGCGCCGAGCAGCTCGCGCAGCAGCGCCATGCCCTTGGGCGGCAGCGCGCGACCGCCCGGCCCCGTGAACATCGGGTCGAGGTAGACGACGCCGCGCCGCTCCGGGGCGAGCGCGCCCGCGCGCAGGACGTCGCGCGCGTCGCCGGTCACCAGCTCGACCCGGCCCGCGGCCTCCGCCGCCGCCGGGCCGAGCGCGCCGCCGACAGCCCGCTCCAGCGCGTCGGCGAGGAGAGCGGAGAGCAGCGGGGAGCGCTCGATCAGGATGACGTGGGCACCGCGCGACGCCAGGCGGAAGGCGTCACCTCCCAGGCCGGCGGTGGCGTCGACGACCCGCTCCTTCCCCGCCAGCGCGGCCCGCCACAGCGGGTCAGGGGCCTGGCGCGGCGCGCGGCCGAGGGACGCGACGGCGGCGGTCACGGAAGGTCCGCCGCCCAGCCGCAGGCCCAGCCCGCCCGGGCCGACGGTGAGGACGAGGGCACCCGGCGGCGCGGCGCCCGCCTCGGTCGCTCCCGCCGCCCCTAGTGACGCCGCCAGCGCCTCGGCGCGCGTCCGCGACGCGGCGTCCTCGACCTCGACCCACACCGGGCGCCCCTCCACGCGGAGATGGTAAGGGGCGTGCCGCTGGGGGACGCCGGGGTCCCCGCGGAGGGGTCGGCGGTGGCCGCGCACCGTGCCGCCGGGGACAGGCGACGGGCGGCGTCGTGCTACGATTCGATGCGCAGGAAGCGTGATGGCGTTCGATTCTCAAGCGCTGTGACCCTTTCCGTTACGAACCGGAAGCGAGAGCGCAGGACCGCCACCGCGAGAGGAGGCTTGGCATGACCAACGAGCAGCTCAGGCAGCGGCGGGCCGCGGCGGTCACCCCGGGGGCGGTGAGCACGCACCCGTTCCACCCGGTGCGCGGCGAGGGCTCCTACGTCTGGGACGTCGAGGGCAAGCGCTACCTCGACTTCTCCACCGGCATCGCCGTCATGAACATCGGCCACTCGCACCCCGCGGTGGTCGAGGCCGTGAAGCGCCAGGTGGAGCAGTTCCAGCACCTCTGCTTCGCGGTCGGCATGCACCCGAGCTACATCGAGCTCGCCGAGCGCCTCAACGCGCTGGCGCCGGGCGACGCGCCGAAGAAGACGTTCCTGGCGAACTCCGGCGCCGAGGCGGTGGAGAACGCCGTGAAGATCGCGCGCGCCTACACCGGGCGCCCCGGCATCGTCGCGTTCACCCACGCCTTCCACGGGCGCACCTACATGGCCTTCTCCCTCACGGGCAAGGCCAAGCCTTACAAGGCCGGCTTCGGCCTGCGCGCCGCCGAGGTGTACCGGGCGCCGTACCCGTACCACTTCCGCAACCCCTGGGGCGCCGAGACCGAGGAGGAGACCGGCGAGAAGGCGCTGGCCGTGCTGAGGGACCTCGTCGAGGTCACGATCGGCGCCAGCGAGGTCGCGGCGTTCGTGATCGAGCCCGTCGCCGGCGAGGGCGGCTTCATCCCCGCCCCGGCGAGCTTCCTGCGCGGCCTGCGCGAGTTCGCCTCCGAGATCGGCGCGCTGTGGATCGACGACGAGGTGCAGGCGGGCGTGGGCCGCACCGGGAAGATGTGGGCGGTCGAGCACCACGGCCTGGAGCCTGACCTCGTGACCTCGGCCAAGGCCCTCTCGTCCGGCTTCCCGCTCTCGGCCGTCGTCGGCAAGGCCGAGGTGATGGACGCGATGAAGCCCGGCCAGCTCGGCACGACCTTCGGCGGGAACCCCGTCTCCGTCGCGGCCTCGCTGGCCACGCTCGACGTCATCGAGCGGGAAGGCCTGCTCCAGCGCGCCGCCGAGATCGGCCGCAAGGCGATGGCGCGCTTCGCGGAGCTGCAGGGCCGCTACCCCGGCATCGGCGACGTCAGGGGCAAGGGGGCCATGATCGCCCTGGAGTTCGTGGCGGAGGACGGGACCACGCCGGACGCCGCCAGCGTCGATAGGATCGTCGCGTTCGCGCGCGACGCCGGGCTGGTGCTGCTGCCCACGGGCTCCTACGGCAACGTGATAAGGCTGCTGCCGCCGCTCAACCTCTCCGACCAGGAGCTCGAGGAGGGCCTGACGATCATCGAGCGCGCCGTCGCCGCCACGCTGCGCGAGGGCCCCAGCCCGGTGAGGGACCTGGCGTCCGCCGCGGGCTGAGGGCCTTCGCCCGCCTCACGGATCTAGGGCCCCGCGGCGCGCCGCGGGGCCCTTCCTCGACCGGCCCTAGGTGCGATCGCTCAGGGCTGGTCGCCCTGCCTTATCGGCACGCCGACCATGTTCCCCCACTCGGTCCACGAGCCGTCGTAGTTGCGCACCCGCGGGTAGCCGAGGAGGTACTTGAGCACGAACCAGGTGTGGCTCGAGCGCTCGGCGATGCGGCAGTAGGCGATCACGTCCTTGTCCGGGGTCACGCCCTTGCCCGCGTAGAGCCTCTCGAGCTCGGCGCGGTCCTTGAAGGTGCCGTCCTCCCTCACGGCCTGGGCCCACGGCAGGTTGATGGCGCCGGGGATGTGGCCGCCCCGCAGCGCCCCCTCCTGCGGGTACTCGGGCATGTGCAGCTTCTCGCCCGTGTACTCCTGCGGGCTGCGCACGTCGACGAGGGCGCCCTCGCCCGAGCCCACCTTCAGCAGGTGCTGCAGCACGTCGGACGCGAACGCCCTGATGCTGGCGTCGCGGTAGCGCACCGCGTACTCGCCGCGCTCGTAGGTGGGCACCTCGGTCGTGAGCTCGCGGCCCTCGGCCACCCACTTCTGCCGGCCGCCGTTCATGAGCCTCACGTCGGCGTGGCCGTTGTACTTGAAGAACCACAGCGCGTAGGCCGCCCACCAGTTGGACTTGTCTCCGTAGAGCACCACGGTCGTGTCGTTGCTGATGCCCTTCGACTCCATCAGGTCGGCGAACGCGGCGGCGTCGATGAAGTCGCGCCGGTCCTTGAGCTGCAGCTCGGTGAGCCAGTCGATCTCGACGGCGCCGGGCACGTGCCCCTGCTTGTAGAGCAGCACGTCCTCGTCGACCTCGACCACGCGCACGTCGGGCCGGCCGAGGTTCTCGGCCACCCAGTCGGTGCTCACCAGCACGTCCGGGACGGCGTAGGCGTTGGCGGAACTGCTGTCACCCATGCGGGTCCTCCCTTTCGCGCCTCGGATAGTAACCTCGATCCCCGTCGCGGCTGGGCGGCCCGTGAGCGCCAGGCGCGTTCCACGTCCCGGGCGAAGCGGCCTCCGGGCGTCGGCGCCCCGGCGCGCGCGGACCCCGGCGCTGGGGCGGGCCGAGCGGGACCGCCGGCGGGACGCGTCCGGGGCTGGGCTATACTCCGCGCGGTGAGCGCCTACAAGCTAGCGGCGTCGGTGCTGGCCGCCGACTTCACCAGGCTCGGGCAGAGCGTGCAGGAGGCCCAGGACGCCGGCGTGGAGTGGCTGCACCTCGACGTCATGGACGGGCACTTCGTGCCCAACATCTCCTTCGGCCCGGCCGTCGTGGCGGCGGTGAAGAGGTCCTCGACCCTGCCGCTCGACGTGCACCTGATGATCGCGCGGCCCGCGCAGCTCGTCGAGCGCTTCGCGGCCGCCGGCGCCGACGTGATCACCGTCCACGCCGAGGTGGACCCGCACCTCCACAGGCTCCTGCAGCAGGTCAGGGCGACGGGCGCGAAGGTCGGCCTGGCGGTGAACCCCCTCACGCCGCTCGGCGTGCTCGAGGCCGCCCTGCCCTACCTCGACCTGGCCCTGGTGATGTCGGTGAACCCGGGCTTCGGCGGCCAGGAGTTCATCGCCGGCAGCATCGCCCGCATCGAGGCGCTGAGGCGCATGCGGGACCGCGCCAACCCCAACTGCCTCATCGAGGTCGACGGCGGCGTGACGGCAGCGAACGTCAAGGCCGTCGTGGAGGCCGGCGCCGACGTCGTCGTGGCCGGCACGGCGGTGTTCGGGGGCATGGGGCCCGTGGCCGACAACGTGACGGCGCTGCGCGCCGCCGTCACCTAGACCCGACGAAGGGCAGGGGCTGCGGCCCCGCGCTGGCAGCCGCCGTCGGCCGGCGCCGTCTCGGGCGCGGAGGGCCCGGCCGGAGCGGCGCCGGCGCAAGCGGACCTCGTCTCAGGCGGCCTCGGCGAAGCGCCCCAGCGCGCGGAACCTCTCGTAGCGCTGCGCCAGCAGCGCGGCGGGCGGCAGCCCCTCGAGAGCGTCCAGCTCCTCGACGAGCGCCCGCTGCACCGCCGCGATCGCCTCGTCCGGGGAGTTGTGGGCGCCGCCAAGGGGCTCGGGCACGACGCGGTCGACGACGCCCTGCTCGAGCAGGTCCTTCGCCGTGAGCCGCAGCGCCTCGGCCGCCTTGGGGGCCTCGGCGGAGTCGCGCCACAGGATCGCCGCGCACGACTCGGGGCTTATCACCGAGTAGATCGCGTTCTCGAGGATCAGCACACGGTTCGCCACGCCTATCGCCAGCGCGCCGCCCGACCCGCCCTCGCCGATGACGACCGAGACGGCCGGCACCTCGAGCCGGCTCATGCGCTGGATGCAGGCCGCGATGACCCAGGCCTGCCCCTGCTCCTCGGCGGCGAGGCCGGGGTAGGCGCCCGGCGTGTCGATGAGGCAGACGACGGGCAGCCGGAACTTGTCGGCGAGGTCGAACATGCGCATGGCCTTGCGGTAGCCGCTGGGGTGGCTCATGCCGAAGTTGCGGGTGATGTTCTCCTTGGTGTCGCGGCCCTTCTGCTGGCCGACGACCACGACCTGCCTGCCGCCCAGCTCGGCCAGGCCCGTGACCATGGCAGGGTCGTCGCCCAGCGTGCGGTCGCCGTGCAGCTCCTGGAAGCCTGAGAACGCCTTCGTGAGGTAGTCGAGGGCCGTGGGGCGGCCGGGCGCGCGCGCGACCTGGACTCGCTGCCAGCGCGTGAGGTTCTCGAACGTGTCGCGCTTGAGCCTGTCGAGGCGCGCCTCCAGGAGGGCGATCTCCTCGGAGAGGTCGACCTCCTGCTCCTGGGCGTAGCGGCGCATGTCGGCGATCTTCGCCTCGAGGTCCTCGATCGGCTTCTCAAAGGGCAGCGGCATGCAGCTTCTCCAGGGGGGCGCGCTCCTTGGCGCCCGACAGGGCCTTGAGCACGGCGGCGAGCCTGCCCTTCAGCTCGGCGCGCGGGACGACGTCGTCGACCATGCCCTTCTGCAGCAGGAACTCCGCGCGCTGGAAGCCCTCGGGGAGGTCCTGCTTGATCGTCTGCTGGATCACGCGCGGGCCGGCGAACGAGATCAGCGCGCCGGGCTCCGCGAAGACGACGTCGCCCAGGGTCGCGAAGCTGGCGGTGACGCCGCCGGTGGTGGGGTGGCTCAGCACGACCACGTAGGGCAGCCGCTCGGCGGCGAGGCGCTCGAGCGCGACGGTGGTCTTCGCCATCTGCATCAGCGACAGCGCGCCCTCCTGCATGCGCGCGCCGCCCGAGGCCGTCACGGCGACGAGCGCCAGGCCCTCGTCGGCGGCGCGCTCGGCGGCGCGGGCGATCTCCTCGCCCACGGCCGAGCCCATGGAGCCGCCGAGGAAGAAGAAGTCCATGACGACGAGGGCGACGGGCGTGCCGCCCAGCTCGCACGCGCCGGTGACGACGGCCTCCGGCCTGCCCTGCCGCTGCTCGGCCTTCTCCAGGCGCTCGACGTAGGGCTGGGTGTCGGTGAACTCCAGCGGGTCGACGGGCCTTATCGCGCCCGACCACCGCTCGAAGGTGCCGGGGTCGGCGAGCATGTCGATGCGGTCGTCGACGGGCATCGTGTAGTGATGCCCGCACTCGGGGCAGACGTGCAGGTTGGCGATCAGGTCCTTGCGGTAGATCTGCGCGTTGCAGGCGTCGCACTTGAGCCACAGTCCGGCGGGAGCGTTGTCGTCCTCCTTGCGGGTGGGACGGTTCCGCCTGAAGAGGCGTTCAAGCGCCATCTCGCCTCCCTGCCGGCGTGTCGGTGTACGTCAGCGCAGGCACGCGCCAGTGTAGCAGTCAGTCACGTGCGCTCAAGCGACCCGGACCGACCGAGGCGGCCCCGGGCGCGTCGGCGTCGCCCGCCGCGGCGCTCGCGGCCTCCCCGGGCTCGGTCGCGGCCGCTAGCTCTGCCATCTCGCCGGGCAGCTCGGCCGCGGACCCGCCCCCGGTCATCTCGCTGCGCCCCGTGAAGCGGGCGCCCTCCTCGATGTCGAGCGCCGCGGCCTTCACGTCGCCGACCAGCTCGCCGCCGTTCCAGATCTCGACCTTGCCGCTGACGACGACGTCCGCCCTCACCTTGCCGAGGACCCGCAGCTCCTCGGCCCGCACCAGCGAGCCGACGATCACGCCGGCGGGAGCGACCTCGACGACCCCGTCCACCTCGACGTCGCCCTCCACGACGCCGTGGACCCTGACGCGGCCCACGGCCTCCACCCGCCCGACCAGCTTCGTGCCGCGGTGGATGTACGTGAACGGCTCGCGCTTGGCGGGCTCCTCCTGCTTCTTCGGGGTCCTCCTCAGCATCCTGCCTCCAACGTGGCCGGCGCCTGGCGCCCGGCCCGCGCCCCCAGGTTCCCCCACCGCGCGCCCCGGAGGACGAGTGATGGCTCACACGTCAAGCGGCTGGCGGCGACACGTGGAAGGAAGGCGTATCCTAGCCGAATGGAAAGAGCCAGGGTGGTCCTGGTCACGAACGTGGGCCAGGGGTTCGGTCGCGCGGTGTCGCTGGCGTACGGGCGCGCCGGCTACCACGTCGTGTGCGCCGACCGCGACGTCGACCTGGCCTCGAAGACCGCCGCGGAGGTCGAGGAGCTCGGCGGCCAGGCCATACCCATCCAGGCCGACATGACCACCCAGATGGACGTGCTCACGACGTACCAGAAGGTGCTGGAGATCTTCGGCGCGCTCGGCGGCGTGGTGCACGTCGCCGAGCACGTGAACACGACGCCGTTCGAGAACATGGCCGAGGCCGAGTTCTTCGAGGTGATGGTCGAGGACCTGCGCAGCTCGTTCCTCGTCCTCAAGACCGCGGCGCGGCTCCTGTCCGTGGGCTGGGTCGTCATCGTGGCGCCGCCGGCCCTGGACTCGGTGCAGATGCACGCGGTGCAGGGCGCCCTCGCCAGGATGGTGACGGGATTCAGGGAGCGCTTCAAGTTCCCGCGCGCGAACCTCGTCGTGCCCTCGCGCCTCAGCTCCGACCCGCTGCACGACCAGGCGCTGGTGAGGGCCGTGCGCTACCTCGGGTCACCCGAGTCGGCGGGCGTCTCCGGCCAGATCGTCGACGTGGACCTCCCCGAGCCGCCCCGCGTCGCCGAGGCGCTGCTGCCCGAGGTGCGCGCCGCCCTCGACGACAAGGTGAGGCAGGACGAGGAGTACGACTACGCCTGGGAGTACAGCGTCGACGACGAGTCGCCGTACGAGGAAGAGGAGGACCTCGCCGCCGCGGACCGCGACGGGACCGAGGCGCTCGTCGCCGAGGCGGACGACGGCGACGACTACGAGGCCTTCGACCTGTTGTGGACCCACGAGCTGGGCCTGGTGGGCCGCACGCCCGCACTCAGGCACCTCGTCGACGAGGTCGCGCCGCCGCCAGACGAGGCCTACGTCGCCGGCCTCGAGCCCGCCGTCGACCTCTACGGCGACCTCAGCCGCCTCGAGGGCGCCGACCCCTACGACGGACGCCCCGAGCCCTCGCCCGCCTACGACGGCGAGGACGTCTACAAGAAGCGCTGATGCGCTGCCCCTACTGCTCGTCGGAGGACACGAAGGTCGTGAACTCGCGGCCGTCCGACGAGGGCGCGGCGATCCGCCGGCGCCGCGAGTGCCCGAACTGCCAGCGGCGCTTCACCACCTACGAGCGCGCGCAGTTCGAGGCGCTGATGGTGCGCAAGCGCTCCGGCAGGCACGAGGCCTTCGACGCCGACAAGCTGCTCAGCAAGCTGCGCATCGCCGCCAACAAGCGCCCCGTCTCCGAGAAGGTGCTGCGGGAGTTCGCCTACGGCTTCGAGGACGAGGTGCAGGGCCCCGAGGTCACGTCGGAGTACATAGGGCGCCGCGTGCTGCAGTTCTTGAAGTCCCTCGACGACGTCGCGTACATCAGGTACCTGAGCGTCTACCGCGACTTCGACTCCGTCGACCGCTTCATCGAGGAGATCAGGCAGCTCGACGCCGACGTCGCCGGCAAGCACGCCCCGCGCGGCTCGGCGCCCGCGGAGGAGCGCGCCGACGCCGCCGGGGAGGAGCGGCAGGCGCCGGCAGCGCCCGCCGACGGTGCCGTCGAGGCGCGGCCGGAGCCGGACGTGCCCGCCGACGCCGCGGGCACGCGCGGCAACCTCACGCGCCCCGAGCCGTCCTGAGCGTGGTCGCGGCGAGCCTGCCGCCCGCGTTCAGGGCGCGCATGAGGGCGCTGCTGGGCGGCGAGGCCGAGGAGCTCTTCGCGGCCCTCGAGGAGCCGCGCGAGCCGGCCGTCCGCCTCAACGCCCTGCGCGGCGACCCGGGCCGCCTCGCCGCGCTGCTGCCGTGGCCCCGGGCGCCGGTGCCGTGGTGCCCGGCGGGCCGGCTCGTGAACGCCGCCAGCGCGTCCGTGGCGGACCACCCCCTGAACGACGCCGGCGTCTACTACCAGCAGGACCCCGCCGCGATGGCCGCTGCCGAGGCGCTAGACCCGCGTCCGGGCGAGCTCGTCGTCGACCTGGCGGCGGCGCCGGGAGGCAAGGCCACGCACCTGGCGGCGCTGGCCGGCGACGCGGCCCTCGTCGTCGCGAACGACGTGGACGCGCGTCGCGCCCGCGCCCTCCTCTCCAACGTCGAGCGCCTCGGCGTGACCGGCGCGGCCGTGACGAGCTCGGCGCCGGGCCGCTTCGCCGGCGCCCTGGGCGGAGCCTGCGACGCCGTGCTGCTCGACGCCCCCTGCTCCGGAGAGGGGATGTTCCGGCGCTCGGCGGCGGCGCGCGCGGCGTGGAGCGAGGCGGGCGTCGGGCGGCACGCCGAGCTGCAGCGACGCCTCATCGCCGCGGCCGCCGACCTGCTGCGCCCGGGCGGGCGGCTCGTCTACAGCACCTGCACCTTCGACCCCCGCGAGAACGAGGAGGTCGTGCTGTGGCTGCTGGCGCGCCGGCCGGACCTGGAGCTCGAGCCCCTCGACCTGGCGGGCGCCGAGGACGCCGCGAGGTTCGGCCTGCCGGGCGCGGCGCGCCTGTGGCCGCACCGCGCGGTGGGGGACGGGCACTTCGTGGCGCGCCTGCGCCGGTATGAGGGAGCGCCCGCGGGTCCGGGGGCGCGTCGCCCGGGGGACGGCCGGGAGGGCTCCCGCGTCCGCGGCGCGGCCCGCCGCGGACGCCTGGTCGAGGGCGCGCCGGACGACGCCACCCAGGACGCCTGGGCGTCCTTCGCCGCGGAGCGCCTCACGCCGGAGTGGCGGGAGCGCGCGTCCGGAGGCCGCCTGGCGCGCTTCGGCGAGCGCCTCCTGCTGCTGCCCGAGGGCTTCGCGCCCCTGCCCGGCGTGCACGTCCTGCGCGCGGGCCTGCACGTCGCCGACGCGCGGTCGGCCGGCGGCAGGGTGGAGCTGACGCCCGCCCACGCACTGGCCATGGCGGCAGGCTTCGCGGAACGAGGCTGGGCGGGACCGCGGCTCGAGGTGGGCGGAGACGACGCGTCCCTGGCGGCGTTCCTGGAGGGCGGTGCCCTCGCCGCGCCCGGCGTCCCCGACGGCCAGGCGCTCGTCACATGGCGGGGCTTCGCGCTGGGCTGGGCGGACTGCCGGCGCGGCTCCGCTCGCTCCCTGCTGCCGCGCGGCCTGCGCCGGAAGACGCGCGCCGCCCACGCCCTTGGCTAGGCCCGCCGCAGCGTGCTACACTCGCGTTTGGCTTCTTCGCTCTAGTGCCCCGATCACTCACGAAGGCGAAGACAGAAGGACGTGACGAGCGTGAAGACTTACTTCTCGAACGAGCCCACGAACGACTGGGTCCTCGTGGACGCAGCCGGCATGCGCGTGGGCCGTCTCGCGACCCGGGTCGCCGCCCTGCTGAAGGGCAAGCACAAGCCCACCTACTCGCCGCACCAGCCGTGCGGCGACTTCGTCGTCGTCATCAACGCCGACAAGGTCGAGTTCAGCGGCGACAAGCTCGACTCCAAGGTGTACACCAGGTACTCGGGCTACCAGGGCGGTCTGAAGACCACGACGGCCCGCGAGGCGCTGGCCAAGCACCCGGAGCGCGTGATCGAGCACGCCGTCTGGGGCATGCTGCCTAAGACGCGCCTGGGCCGCCGGCTGATCCGGCGGCTGAAGGTCTACGCCGGCGAGACGCACCCGCACGAGGCGCAGCAGCCGAGGAAGCTGGAGCTCAACTGATGGATCAGTACTACGGTACCGGCCGCCGCAAGGAGGCCATCGCGCGCGTGTTCCTGCGCCCCGGTAGCGGCCGCATCACCGTCAACGGCCGCGAGTTCCAGGAGTACTTCCGCGGCATCCTCGCGGGCGTCGAGGCCCTCGAGCCCCTGAAGGCCACGAACACCGCCGGCCGCTACGACGCGGTCATCACCGTCAAGGGCGGGGGGCCTAGCGGCCAGGCCGACGCGATCAAGCTGGGCGTGGCCCGCGCGCTCCTCAAGGTGGACCCCAACCTCCGCGCCACGCTCAAGCAGGCGGGTCACCTCAGGCGCGACGCCCGTGTCGTCGAGCGCAAGAAGTACGGCCTCAAGAAGGCCAGGCGCGCTCCCCAGTACAGCAAGCGCTGAAGCCGCTCTAGCAGCGGAGACAGGGTCGGGCCCCCGTGACCGTGCTGCAGGCTCTCGTGCTGGGCGCGGTCCAGGGGCTCACCGAGTTCCTGCCCGTCTCGTCCTCCGGCCACCTCGTCCTCGCGAACTACTACCTGGGCTGGGGCGACCGGCTCCCCCTGTGGGTGGACATCGCCACGAACACGGGCACCGTGCTGGCCGTCGTCGTCTACCTGTGGCGGGACGTCGCGGCGGCCGTCGGTGGCTTCTTCGCCGGCCTCGCCTCCGCCGAGGCCCGTGCGCGGCCGGGCTGGCGGCTGGCGCTCTTGGTGCTGGCCGGCTCGGTACCGACGGCGGCGATCGGCCTGGCGCTGCGCGGCGTCTTCGAGAGCCTCAACGCGCCCCTGCCCGTGGCGATCGCGCTGGCGGTCACCGGCCTCATCCTCTGGTTCGCGCCCAGGTCGGGGCCGAAGAGGGAGCCGGGCGACCTCAGCTACGCCGACGCGCTCGTCGCCGGCGTCGTCCAGGGCATCGCCGTCGTGCCCGGCATCTCCCGCTCCGGCTCCACGATCGCGTCCCTGCTGGCGCGCGGCGCCGACAGGGAGCTCGCGCCGCGCGTGTCTTTCCTCCTCTACCTGGTGGTCTCGCTCGGCGTGGCCGTGTTCGGCATCGGGGACGTCCGCGAGGCGGAGGTGCCCCTCGTCCCGCTCGTCGCGATGGTGGCCTCGTCGTTCGCCGTCGGCTACCTGGCACTCGTCACGGTGTTCGCGGTGCTGCGCCGCGGGCGCTTCCGGGCCTTCGCGCCCTACCTCTGGGCGCTGTCGGCCGTCACCATCGCCTCCGTGCTGCTGGGCCGTTGAGGGCGTGCGGAACGCCGCGGGGCGGACAGGGACGAGCCGGCTCGCTGGGCTATCATCGCGGGGCTAGAGGGAGGCGACGTCAGTGGAGGTCGTGACTCGAATCGCGCCGTCCCCGACCGGCGACCCGCACGTCGGAACGGCTTACGTGGGTCTGTTCAGCTACGTGCTGGCGAGGAAGCATGGCGGCCGGTTCATCTTCCGCCTCGAGGACACGGACCGTCAGCGCTATCAGGAGCAGTCGGAGCGACGGATCCTCGAGATGTTCTCCTGGCTCGGCATCGAGCCGGACGAGAGCCCGGCGAAGGGCGGCCCGCACGCGCCGTACCGGCAGAGCGAGCGGCTGCACGTCTACCGCGAGCACGTCGACGCGCTGCTGGCCGGCGGCCACGCCTACAGGGCGTTCGAGACGGCCGAGGAGCTGGAGGCCATGCGCGCCGAGCAGAAGCGCCTGGGCAAGCCCCTCGGCTACGACGGGCGCGGGAGGTCGGTGCCGCGCGAGGAGCAGGAGCGGCGGGCCGCCGCGGGCGAGCCGCACGTCGTCCGCCTCGCCACGCCGGACGACGGCACGACCACGTTCGTCGACAGGCTGCGCGGCGAGATCTCCTTCGCCAACGAGGAGATCCGCGACCCCGTCCTGCTCAAGTCGGACGGCTACCCCACCTACCACCTCGCCGTCGTCGTCGACGACCACCTCATGGGCGTCACGCACGTGATCCGCGCCGAGGAGTGGATCACGAGCACGCCGATCCACGTGCTCCTCTACCGCGCCTTCGGCTGGGAGCTCCCCGAGTTCGTGCACGTGCCGATCCTCCGCAACCCCGACCGCACGAAGCTCTCGAAGCGCAAGTCGGACACGTCCGTCGACTCGTACCGTCGGCAGGGCATCCTGCCCGAGGCGCTGCTGAACTACCTCGCGACGCTGGGCTGGAGCATGCCGGACGGACGCGAGTTCTTCAGCCTCGAGGAGATGATCGCCGCGTTCGACCTCGACCGCATCTCGACCGGCGAGCCCGTCTTCGACCTCAAGAAGCTGAAGTTCTTCAACGCCAAGTACCTGCGCGAGATCCTGCCACTCGAGGAGGTGGCCGCGCGCGCGGAGCCGCTCTTCGCCGAGCGGGGCTTCGACGTGGGCGACGACCCCGACTACCTCCTCGACGTCGTCGACGTGCTCAGGCCGCGCGCGGAGACCCTGGTCGAGCTGGCCGACCAGGCCGGCTACTTCTTCACGGAGGAGTTCCCGTACGACGAGGGCGCACGCAAGCAGCTCGCGGCGGGACAGGCGCACCTGCAGGCCGTGGAGCGCGAGCTGTCGATGCTCGAGTTCTTCGACTACGACGGCGTCGACGACATGCTGCGCTCCTACGTGCAGGACCAGGCCGTGCCCATGGGCAAGGTCATGATGCCGCTGCGCGCGGCGCTGACGGGCACCACCACCTCGCCCGGGGTCGTCGACCTGATCGTGATCCTCGGCAAGCAGCGGTCGCTCTCCCGCATCGGCAGGGCGCTCACCTACATCGACGCCGGCCTGCCCGACGACGACCCCCAGAAGTCCCTCGAGGAGCAGAGGCGCCAGGAGGCGGCCAAGGCCAAGGGCAAGCAGGTCGCCGCGGCCAAGGCGAAGGGCGCCTCGTGAGCTGGTTCGACCGCCTGCGGCAGGGCCTCTCGCGCACGCGCGGCGTCATCGCGGAGGGCCTGGGCGGCGAGGGGCCGGCCGCGCCGGGTCAGCGGGCTCCCGGCGCCGCGCCCCGAGGGCGCCCCGCCGACTGGGAGATGGACTGGGACGAGCTGGAGCTCGCCCTCATCGCCGCCGACGTGGGCGCCAAGCTGGCCGCCGAGGTCGTCGAGGGGGCGAAGCGCGAGCGCGAGCGCGGCATGACGTTCGGCCAGGCGCTGGAGAAGGCGCTGCTCGACCAGCTCGAGCCCGACGCGATGCGGCAGAAGCTGCGGCGCGTGGGCTTCCAGCTCGACGTCACCCGCAAGGTCGTGGAGCCCGCCGGGCACGTGATCATGGTCGTGGGCGTCAACGGCGTCGGGAAGACGACCACGATCGCCAAGCTGGGGGCGTACTACCAGCGCCACGGGCGCAGCGTGATGTTCGCCGCCGGCGACACGTTCAGGGCCGCCGGGAGCGCGCAGCTCGCCGTCTGGGGCGAGCGCCTCGGCATACCGACCGTGACCGGACCGGACGGCGGCGACCCGGCCGCCGTCGCCTTCGACGGCGCCCAGCGGCGGCTCTCGCAGGGGCGAGACCTGCTGATCGTCGACACGGCGGGCCGCCTCCACACCAAGCACAACCTCATGGAGGAGCTGAAGAAGGTGAAGCGGGTCGTGGACCGCGCCGACCCCGGCGAGCCGCGCGAGGTGTGGCTCGTGCTCGACGCCGTGACGGGCCAGAACGGCCTCGAGCAGGCGCGGCGCTTCCACGACGCCGTCGGCCTCACCGGCGTGATCGTCACCAAGCTCGACGGCACGGCGAAGGGCGGCATCCTCCTCCCCATCACGCGCGAGCTGCGCCTGCCCATCAGGTTCATCGGCGTCGGCGAGCGCGAGGACGACCTCCAGCCCTACGACGCCGCGGCGTTCGTGCACGCGCTCCTCGACCTCCCGGTGGAGGCCTGAGCTGCCGCGACAGCTGCTGGCGGTCGTGGCCGCCACCCGCGCGGAACTCGGCCCGCTGGCGCGCGCCCTTGCCGGTCACGGGAGGCTCCCGTGGGGGCCCCGCTGGCCCCACGCGGTGACGGGCGAGCTCGCCGGCGTGCCCGTCGTCCTGGCCGCCAGCGGCCTGGGCAAGGCCAACGCCGCGGCCGCGCTGGCGGCGCTGGTGGCGTCCGCGGGCGGCGCGGTGCGGGCCGTGCTGCAGGTCGGCGTTGGCGGCGCCTACCCCGGCGCTCCCGTGGCCACGGGGGCCGCCGCCCTCGCCGCCAGCGAGCTCGACCTCGACCTCGGCCTCGGTCGCCACCCCGACTGGCGCGACCTGGAGGCGCTCGCCGTGCCGGGCGACGAGACGCGCAACCGCATCGACCTAGCGGGCCCCGCGCTCGAGGCGGCCCGGGCCGCGACGGGCCTGCCGGCGCTGGCCTTCGCGACGTCCGACGCCGTCACCGCCGACCGCGACGACGCCGCCTACCTGGCCGGGCGCTTCGGAGCGTCGGTCGAGTCCATGGAGGGGGCGGGCGCCGCGCGCGCGGCGGCGGCCCTCGGGGTACCGTTCGTCGAGCTGCGCGGCGTGAGCAACCTGGCGGGCGACCGCGACAAGGCGTCGTGGCGCCTGCGGGAGGCGATAGCGGCGGCCTGCGAGGCCGCCGTCGCGGCCGCGGGCGCCGTCTGGGAGGTCTGTCGTGAACCCGCTGGCTAGCCTGCCCTGGTGGCTGCTCTGGGTCGTGCTGGGCGTCACCTTCGTCGTCGTCCACGCCCTGGCCTTCCAGCCGCGGCGGGAGGCCGGCGGCGGGAGGACGCTCATGCGCGTGGTCTCCTCCGCCCTCCTCCTCGTCGGGCTGGTGGTCGTGGACCCCGCCGAGCCCGCCACGGTGCTGCTGGCCCTGGCGGCCGCAGCCGGCGCCGGCTTCCTCAGCGGCAGGGCCGCGCCGCCGCGCCCTACCCGGTGAGGACACGGGCCCGCCCGGCCTCAGAGCGTAGCGGCCGCCTCCAGCCGCGTCCCGTGGCTGCGCCGCTCCGGTCGTCCGCGAGCCGGCCGATGGCTGCCCTGCCCCGTCCCAGACGGTAGACTCGCAGGATGCCACTGGTTTCCGGGATCGACGTGCTCGGGCCCGCCCGGGCGGGCGGCTACGCCGTGGGCGCCTTCAACACCAGCGATTTGGAGATCACGCAGGCGATCGTCGAGGCCGCCGAGGCCGAGCGCAGCCCGGTGATCGTCGCCCTCTCCGAGGGCTCGCTCAAGTTCGGCGGCGACGCCCTCGTCGCCGTCGTCAAGCACCTCGCCGGCGAGGCGACCGTGCCCGTGGCCATGCACCTCGACCACGGCTCCTCGTTCGAGATGTGCGTGCGCGCCCTCCGCCGGGGCTTCACCTCGGTGATGATCGACATGTCCCACGAGGACGAGGAGACGAACGTGCGCGAGACGGCGCGCGTCGTGCGGGCCGCCCACGCCGTGGGCGTCACGGTCGAGGCCGAGATCGGCCGGCTGGCCGGCATCGAGGAGCACGTCGACGTCAGCGCCGAGGACGCCGCCCTCACGAAGCCCGACGAGGCCGCCAGGTTCATGGAGCGCAGCGGCGCCGACTACCTGGCCGTGGCGATCGGCACCTCGCACGGCGCCTACAAGGGGAAGGGCCGCCCGTTCATCGACCACGCCCGCCTGGAGGCCATAGCCGCCAGGGTCCCGCAGCCGCTCGTCCTGCACGGCGCCTCCAGCGTGCCGGCCGAGCTGGTCGAGCGCTTCCGGGAGGCAGGCGGCGCCATCGAGGGGGCCGTCGGGATCCACCCGGAGGACATCGAGCGGGCCGTGCGGCACGGCATCTCCAAGGTCAACACCGACACCGACCTGAGGCTGGCGTTCACGACGAGCGTGCGCGAGACGCTGCGCGACGACCCCGGCCAGTTCGACCCGCGCAAGCTCCTCGCGCCCGCCCGCGACGCGATGCGTTCCGTCGTGGCCGCGCGCATGCGCCTCTTCGGCTCGTCCGGTCGGGCCTGAGGTCGCCGGCGGGAGGCCGGGCCGCGGTTCAGCCTCCGTGCCCGGCCGCGGACGCCTCGTCCCTGGCCGGCTCGACGTAGACGGTCTTCTGCCGCGTGTACTGCACCGCCCCCGGGGCGGCGCCCTTGGGGCGCCAGACGTGCTTGCGCAGCGTGTAGTCGACCGGGACGTTCGAGGAGCCGCGCGCCTCGGAGAAGCCGGCGGCCAGCCTCGCGGCGAAGAGCACCGTGTCGAACGGCACCTCCCGGCCGGCGCTGCGCACGACCACGTGCGCCCCGCGGTAGCCCTGCGCGTGCAGCCACAGGTCGAGCGACCGGGCGATTCCGAAGGTCACGGCGTCGTTCTCCCTGGCGTTGCGCCCGACCACGACCTCGAAGCCGTGCGGGGCCAGGAACCGCGCCCCCACCTCCGCCGCGCCGCGGCCGGGACGCGGGGCGCCGCGCCGCCCCGTGGCCTCCGCCGCCGCCACGAGCCGCCGCAGCTCCTCGACGCCCGCGTCGGCCAGCGCGGCCGCCTCCGCCTCGAGCCTGGCGACCTCGTCGCGCGAAGCCGGCAGCTCCCGCCGCGCCCGCTCCGCCCGCGCCTCGCGGCGCCTGGCCCTGTCGTAGCGGAGCCGCGCGTTGCCGGCGGCGTCGCGCCGCGGGTCGACCTCGAGCACCACGGGGGCGCCGTCGTAGCCGACGACGGTGGCCCGGGACCCCTCCAGCCGCCACGACGCGGACGCGGCCAGGAGGAGGTCGGCCTCGGCCCGCAGGCGCCGAGGCTCCTCCGGGTCGGCCAGGGCGCGCTCGGCGTCGGCGAGCCGCCGACGGGCCAGCGCCAGACGGTCGGCCAGGAGCGCCGCGGCGCGGCGGCGCAGCCTCGTCGGCTCGTCGACCGCGTCGGCGGGGCGTCCTCGCCCGCCGGCGCCATGGCCGGCGAGGAAAGCCGCGGGAGACGCGACCATCTCGCCCAGCGCGTCCACGGCCGCCGCTAGCAGGTCGCCCTCCAACACGTCGGTCGGCGACGCGCCGGCTAGCTCCGCGAGCCGCCCTTGGAGAGCCGCCTGCAGGCGCGGACCGACGCCGTCCACGACGTCCCTGACGCGGCGCAGCTCGACTCCCCGCAGGCGCCGGCGGAGCTCCGCGGCGTCCGCGGCGCGCGGGTCCAGCTTGTCGTAGGGGGGCGGGGGCACGTAGGGGACGCCCTGCCGCACCTCGCGGTAGCGGTTGACCTCGGCCGTCACCGGGCGCATGGCGCCGAGCACCAGGCCGTCCTCGCCCACCAGCACGAGGTTCGCGTTGCGCCCCGTGAGCTCCGCCACGAGGTCGACGGGAGGCTCTGGCACGAAGCCGCGCGAGGGGCCGAAGCGCAGCGTGACCACGCGGTCGAGCGCGCGCTGCTCCGCGGACCGCAGGTCGCCCGCGGCGCGCGCCGCGAGCTGGCGCTGGAACGGCGTGCGCGGCCCGCCGCGGGGCGGTCCGTCGTCGCGCAGCTCGAGCCGCGGGTCTCGCGGGGGCGCGACGAGCCACAGGCACGGTCCGGAGCGCAGGGGCAGGACGGCCGTCGTCTCGTCGGGGAACGCCCACGGCAGACGCTCGGCCGGCAACAGGCCGGAGAGGCGCCGGAGCTGCTCCGCCAGCAGGAGTCCCTCCACGCGGTGAGGCTAACCGGTCAGTTCAGGAGCCTGTCGTGCCCGCCGAGCGCCTCCCTGGCCTCCTCGACGTACTGCGTCAGGGGCAGGTACCACTCGCTCGAGGGCTCGGTGTGCTCGAGCGCGGCCCTGGCGTGGGTCAGCACGCGGGCGGCGTGGGCCTCGCCCATCTGGGCGTAGACGTCGGCCAGCATCTGGTGGGCGCTGACCCAGTAGGGGTCGCCCGGCAGGCTCGCGCCCACGGCCTGCTCGAACCAGCTCACGGCCTCCTCGAGGCTGTAGTACTCGTAGGCGATGTTCCCCAGGGTGAGGCAGGCGGCGGCGCTGGCCCCCAGCTCGAGCGCCTGCTCGGCGGCGAGCTGCGCCCCCTCGAGGTCGCCGTAGCGGAGCCGCACGTCGGCGAGGTCGGCGAGCGCGTCGCCGCGGTGCGGGTAGCTGGGGTCCGAGACGACCTCGGAGAGCAGGGCCTCGGCCTCGTGGAGCTCGTCGCACTCGATGAGCGCGTAGGCGGCCTCGTGCTGCGTGTAGGCGCGGTGCTCGGCCGGTGCCAGCTCGAGGGCCCGCGCGAACCAGTCCCGCGCCTCGCGGTAGCGCCCGAGCGCGGTGAGGGCCTGGGCGGTGGCGAAGGCCACGCTGTAGCTCGGGTCCGCGTTCGTCCCGGCCAGGCCGTGGGCCTCGGTGAGCAGCTCGAGAGCCCGGTTGGGGTTGCCGAGCTCGAGGTGGGCGCGGCCGAGCAGGTAGCGGTGGACGGTGAGCTCCTCGGGCCGCAGCAGGGCCTCGTCGACCTGGCCGAGGCAGGCGATCGCCTCCTCGGTCCGGCCCAGCTCCACCAGGGCGCCGGCGAGGCTGAGCCGCTCCGGCTCGCGCTCGGCCTGCGGTGCCGCCTCGACGGCCTTCGCGAACGCCTCGGCGGCCCCCTCCCACTCGCCCATCGCCTCGCGGCACTGGCCGAGCAGCGACCAGCGCCGCCACCGCAGGTAGGCGGGCAGCCTTGCCTCATCGATCGCCAGCAGGCGCCGGCTGGCGCTCTTGGGCGCGTCGACGGCGAACAGCGCCGAGGCGGCGTGGTAGGCGGCCACGGGGTCGGCCTCGTTGACGTCCTTGAGGCCCCGCTTGACGTCGCCTATCGACCCGCCGCGGTAGGCCGAGAACTCCCAGAACAGGGCGCGGTAGAGAGGGTCCTTGACGAGGTTGGGGTCCGCCGCGACGGCAGAGCGGAGAGCCGGCAGGCCGTTCTCGATGCCGTCCTCGCCGTAGAGGGCGTAGAGGGCCGCGAGCTGCAGCCACGCCTGCCCCTGGCCCTGCCTGGCGGCCTTGCGGGCCGCCGTCTCGAGCATGGACAGCGCCAGCTCATACTGGCCCTGGGCCAGGGCCTGCTGGGCGGACTCGAGAGGCGCGTACCTCCCACGCCTGAAGATCACGCCGCCAACCTAACACGCATGTCCGTGCAGCACGACGAAAGACACACATGCCGGAGGGGCCTGCGGGTCACAGGTCCGCGCGCCGGTGTGCGAGTATGGCGGGCGTGAGGGTCGTGAGCCTCAACGTCAATGGCGTGCGTGCCGCGGTCCGCAAGGGCCTGCCCGCGCTGCTGGACGAGCTCGCGCCCGACGTCGTGTGCCTCCAGGAGGTCCGCGCCGACCCCGAGCAGGTCCCGGAGCTCGCCGTCGGCCTTCGGGCCTCGTGGCACCCCGCCGAGCGCAAGGGCTACAGCGGCGTGGGCACCCTGACCCGCGCCCGCCCCCGGCGCGTGCGCGCCGGCATCGGCAGCGCGGAGCACGACAGCGAGGGGCGCGTGCTCGTGACGGAGCTCCCCGAGGTCACGGTCCTCAACGTCTACTGCCCGTCGGGGACGACGGGCGATGTCAGGCAGGCCGTGAAGATGGCGTTCCTCGATCGTTTCCTCGGCTTCGTGTCGGCTCTGCTCGCCGAGGGCAGGCCCCTGCTGGTGTGCGGCGACGTCAACATCGCGCACCGCGAGATCGACCTCAAGAACTGGCGCGGGAACCAGAAGAGCTCGGGCTTCCTGCCCGAGGAGCGCGCGTGGTTCGGCGAGCTCCTGGGGCTGGGGCTCGTCGACGTGGTGAGGCGGCTGGCCGGCGAGGGGACCGCGGTCTACTCGTGGTGGACGCAGCGCGCCGGCGCGCGCGAGCGCAACGTGGGCTGGCGCATCGACTACCAGCTCGCCACGCCCGACCTGGCCGAGCGCGCCGTCGCCTTCGACGTGCCGCGCTTCCCCGTGCTCTCCGACCACGCCCCCGTGGTCGTCGACTACTCTTTGTGAGCGCGTCCGGAGGGGCGCCCGCCGCCGCGGGAAGCGCGCGGCGGGGTGCCTCGGCGGAGCTGGCCCGTTTCCTGCCCGGCCGGCGGGACTACGACCTCAGGCACCTCCGGGACGACCTGCTGGCGGGCGTGACCGTCGCGTTCGTCGCGCTGCCCCTGGCGCTAGGCTTCGGTGTGACGTCGGGCGCCGGCGCGGCGGCCGGCGTCGTCACGGCGATCGTCGCGGGCTTCGTGGCCGCGGCCTTCGGCGGCTCGCGCTTCCAGGTCACCGGTCCCACGGGCGCCATGACGGCCGTGCTCCTCGGCATCGTCGCCGAGCACGGTGTCGGCGCCCTGCCGCTCCTCGGCCTCGGCGCCGGCGTGATCCTCTTCGCGCTCGGCCTCGGCGGCGTGGGCAGGTACGTGCGGTTCGTGCCCTGGCCCGTGGTCACGGGCTTCACGAACGGCATCGCCGTGATCATCTTCCTGCAGCAGCTGCCGGCGGTCCTGGGGGTGCCTCAGGAGGCGGCCGAGAGCATCCTCCTGCTGGCGGGCCGCACCGCGTCGGTGTGGCTGCAGGAGCCCACCTTCCTGCCGCTGGTCCTCGCCGCCCTCACCGTCGCCGTCATGCTGGCCTGGGG
>DASVDQ010000110.1 GCA_036381035.1 Trueperaceae bacterium
CTCCAGCTCGAGGGCACCGGCCAGTGGCTGAAGGGCAAGAGCCTCGACACCTTCGCCCCGCTCGGTCCGTGGCTCGTGACCGCCGACGAGGTCCCCGACCCGCAGGACCTGCGCCTGTGGCTCAGCGTCAACGGCGAGACCATGCAGGACGCCTCCACGGCGGACATGATCTTCCCTGTGGCCCACCTGGTGAGCTACATCAGCCGCCACATGACGCTGCTGCCGGGCGACGTCATCGCGACGGGCACCCCGCATGGCGTCGGCATGGGCCTCCAGCCGCCGCGGTACCTGGAGGACGGCGACGTCGTGGAGCTAGGCGTCGAGGGCCTCGGCCAGCAGCGGCAGGTCGCGCGGCGCACGGCTCAGCAGGCTTCGCCGGTCCCGCGGAAGCGGCGCTGAGCGCTCCACACCTGGCAGCGCCGCCGCGGGCTCTCCTCGGTCGACCGAGCCAGTGGCTCGACCGCTCGCCTCCTGGGAGATGCCGCCGTGCCCCTACCCGCAGCAACCGCCGCTCGCGAGGACGGGGACCTCACGGTCCGGCTCCTGCCGAGACGGACCGGCCTCGCCGCCCGCGGCGCAGCACGGCTCGCCCTCCGCCCCGCAGCACGCGACGTCGGCGCCTAGCGGGTTCGAGGAGCAGACGCCCGTCTCGGGCAGCACGAGCTCCACGCGCCGCGCGGCCTCCACGTCGCCGGCCAGGAACGCGACCACCGACCGCACCTGCTCGTACCCGGTGAGCATCAGGAACGTCGGCGCGCGGCCGTAGCTCTTCATGCCGACGACGTAGTAGCCGGCCTCGGGATGCGCCAGCTCCGCCTCGCCGTGAGGGGGTACCGTGCCGCACGAGTGCACGTTGGGGTCGATCAAGGGCGCGAGGCGCACCGGCGCCTCGGTCACGGGGTCGAGCTCGAGCCTCAGCTCCCGCGTTACGTGCAGGTCCGGCCGGGAGCCGGTGGCGGCGACGACCTCGTCGACGACCAGGCGCCGACCGTCCTCGGCCACTACCGCCAGGCCCTCTGCGGTCCGCTCCAGGCGCTCGACGACGAAGCCGGTGACGAACCCCACCCCGCGGCGCGCCACGAGCGCACGCGCGCGTGCGCCGAGGGCGCCGCGCTCGGGCAGCGCGTCGGCCTCGCCGCCGCCGAACATCTGGCCGGGATCGCTCCGCCTCACGGCCCAGACCACCTCCGTGCCGGGGACCTCGTCGGCCAGCGCCGCCAGCTCGATCACGGCGTTGAACGCCGAGTGCCCGCTGCCGACCACGAGCGTGCGCTTCCCCGCGTAGCGCGGCCTGTCCTTCCCCAGCGCGTGGGGGATGCCGTAGCGGACGCGCTCGGCGTTCTCCCGCTCGCCCAGCGCCGGCACGCCGCCGGCTCCCAGCGGGTTGGGCGTCGCCCACGTGCCGGTGGCGTCGATCACGGCCCTCGCCCGGAGGCGTACCTCGCCTTGCGGGCTCTCGGCGACGACCAGGAACGGCGCACGCTCCCGGCCGCCGGACTTCATGCGGTCGAAGCCCAGGCGGGTGACGGCCGTGACGCGGTGCCCGAAGCGGAGCATGGGCGCTACCTCGGGCAGCGCGGCGAGCGGGTCGAGCAGCTCCGCGACGAGCTCGGCGCCGGTCGGGTGGGCCTCGGGGTCGGGATGCTGCCAGCCGTGGCGCTCGAGCAGGCGCCTGGCCTCGGGGTCCACGAGGTAGCGCCACGGCGAGAACACGCGCACGTGACCCCACTCGAGCACGTTGTTGCCGACCCGGCTCCCGGCCTCGAGGACGAGCGCGGGCAGGCCGCGGGCATGCAGGTGAGCGGCGGCCGCGAGCCCCACGGGCCCGGCCCCGAGGACCGCGACGGGAAGTTCGTTGCTTGCAAGGACGCTCATGGTCGGGTCTCCTCGACGGTGCCTCGCCTTCGACCGTCGTCGACGGGTGAGGCTGCAGGGAGGATAGTCGTTACATCGATGCCTGTCAATGTGTCGCGGCGGTGCGGCGTGAACACCCTGGGGCGCCCCGCGCGTACATCGACTATCATCTATGTCATGGCCGCCCTGCCGGACGCGCTCAGGCTCCTCGGCGACCCCACGCGCTTCAAGATCCTGGGGTTCCTCGCGGCGCCCGACCAGGGCTGCTGCCCGAGCGACCAGGGCGTGTGCGCCTGCGACATCGAGGCGTTCCTCGGCCTCTCGCAGCCCACGGTGAGCCACCACATGAAGCTGCTCGTCGACGCGGGCTTGGTGCGCGCCGCACGACGCGGCCGCTGGGTCTACTACGAGCTCGAGCCCAACGCGCTGCGCGAGGTAGCGGCGGCGCTGGAAGAGCTGGCCGCGGCGGCCGAGGCGGTCCCCGCGGACGCTATGGC
>DASVDQ010000111.1 GCA_036381035.1 Trueperaceae bacterium
CTTCGTCGCCGACGAGCTTGAAGATGCCGTCCCGCCGGTGGGCGACGACGGCGCGGGCGAGGTGCTCCGCCGAAAGGGTCGTCACGCTCGGCGTGAAGCCGGCATCACGAGCTTCTTTGTCCGTCATGCCCACGGAGGCGACCTGCGGATCCGTGAAGGTGACCCGGGGCGTGGCCGTGAGATCGATCGGGCTCGGCGCCGCGCCGGCCCGCCCGGCGAGCGCCGCTTCCGCGGCGATCCGTCCCTGAAGCGCGGCGACATAGACGTAGCCCGGTCCACCGGTCACGTCGCCCGCCGCGAAGATGTCCGGATTCGTCGTCCGCATGAACGCATCCGTCTCGATGAAGCCCCGCTCGGTCGTCTCCACGCCCGCCGCTTCAAGGCCGAGCCCCTCCGTGTTCGCCCGCCGGCCCGTGGCGACGAGGAGATCGTCGGCCCGGACCTCTCCTCCGGGCTCGACGCTGACGGTGCAACCGTCTTCGGCACGGCAGACGCTCGTCACCTTCACGCCGGTACGGATCTCCATGCCCTCGGCCTCGAGCGCCCGCTGGAGCGTCTCAGAGGCGTCCGGGTCCTCGGTGGGCAGGAGCCGGTCCATGGCCTCGAGCACCGTCACGCGCACGCCGAAGCGGTGGAACGCTTGCCCGAGTTCGAGCCCGATCGCGCCGCCGCCGATCACGATCATGGATCCGGGGAGGCGGTCGAGCTCCATGACCGTGGTGCTGTCGAGCGCACCGGCCTCCTCGAGCCCGGGGATGGGAGGCATCGCCGGACGGGTGCCGGTCGCGAGCACGATCTTGCTCGCCCTCACCACCCGTTCGCCCACGCGCACCCGGCCGCGCCCGAGCAGTTCGGCCCGGCCTCGGAGGAGCGAGACGCCCTTGTAGGCGTGCAACACGTCCAGGTACTTCTCGCGGCGGAGATCCTCGACGATTGCCTCCTTCTGGCGGAGGATCTCCGTCCAATTCAGGTCCGGCTCCGAAGGCGAAATGCCGGGGAAACCCCGGCGGGCCGTGTGGTAGCGGTGGGCCGCCTCGATCAGGTACTTCGACGGGATGCAGCCCACGTTGACGCAGGTGCCGCCGACGACCTCGCCGCCCTCGACGATCGCCGCCGTGGCTCCGAGCTCCGAGGCACGGATCGCGGCCGCCAT
>DASVDQ010000112.1 GCA_036381035.1 Trueperaceae bacterium
CGCGCGGATCGGCGACGATGTGCAGATCGGCGACTATGCGCAGATCGGCATCGGCGCGCGGATCGGCGATGATGCGCAGATCGGCGACGATGCGCAGATCGGCGACGGCGCGCAGATCGGCAGCTACGCGTGGATCGGCAGCTACGCGCGGATCGGCGACGATGCGCAGATCGGCATCGGCGCGCATATCGGCGACGGCGCGCGGATCGGCGACGATGCGCAGATCGGCGACGATGCGCAGATCGGCAACGGCGCGCAGATCGGCAACGGCACGTGGCTCGGCGACGATGCGCATATCGGCAACGGCGCGCGGATCGGCGACGGCGCACGATTTGTGCTGAACCTGGGCGCGGACCTACGCGGCTACACGCTGCACGCCTACGCCGTAGATGGAGTGTTGCGTATCACCGGCGACGGCGCAGACATCGCGCTGCCTGAAGCGCGGGAGTATTGGGCGGACAATCCATGGATGCTGGCCGCGTGCGACTACGCGGAACGACTGTACGCTATCGCGACTGCTAAGCCGCACGACTGCTGAGCCGCGCACGTATGGAAATCATTACCGTCACCCTGCCGGCCCATTGGGCGTCGGGGCTCATCAACGGCGATTGGAGCGGGCTGGAATACGCCGCCCCGGATGAAGCGGCCAAGGCGAAAGCCTGGCAGATGAATTCTGGGTTGAATGTTCTCTCGTGCGGCGAACAGCAGTTCATTTCGCGGTTCGATGGTCTCCTGACAGAGTGTCTTGAGTACTACTGCACGTCGAGCACGTCACAACAGGAGAGTAGGATATGAAAACTCTAGCGTATGAACTGGCGGCCCTGGTACTTGCCATTCGGAACTGCGAGAAAAGCGGTAATTTGGACTGGAAAGAGCAGCATAAGGACCGCTTGTTTGAACTGTGCAGGTCACACCTTCCGCGCGGCGCGGGCTTGGACGGCTCGACTTTTATCCTCCTGGATCGTTGCACGGACAGTAAGCTTGTGTTCCGCACGTCTTTTCATCACATGAACGATGCGGGCATGTATGACGGTTGGACAGATCACATTGTTACTGTGCATGCGTCATTCTTCGAGCCGCGAGTGACTGTGAGCGGACCGAACAAGAACGAGGTTAAGGACGATATTGCACAACGGTTCTTGTGGACACTCATGACAG
>DASVDQ010000113.1 GCA_036381035.1 Trueperaceae bacterium
GTAGCGGTCGTCGACTTCGTCTTCGTAGGAGGGGGAGGCACGTTCAACGTGGCGACGATCGATACGGCGATGGGTACGGATCAGGACATGGGGACCAACAACATCAACCTCGCTTTCGACTTCACCCAGCTGCAGTTCGAGCCCGCCAAGGTCACATTGGACTTCCTGGACCTGGGCGGCTTCGAGAACCTCGCCGTCAACGGCAGTACCTTGTTCGCCGGCGAGCTCTCCGCGGCACCGGCCACCGTCGGTGGCGCGACCGTGACGGTCACCACGACGCCCGTTCCCGGCGGGGTCTCGGGCACGCTCGAGCTCACCGGCGCGATCGACATGGTCCAGGTGGGTGGCCAAGAGTTCTGGCTCGACGACGTCTGCGCGAGCAGATAGTCCTCGGGTCGGGATCGGCTCGCCCTGTTGCCGGGCAGTCTCCAACCCTTGCCCGGCTTCTTGCCGTGCGGTTGAGCGATGCCGTGCGTCAGGCAGGAGGACCGGCGAACCTCGGGTGGCGAAGGCGTAAGAATGGGTCGTTGAACAGAGCCTCGAACCGGCGACCGCATCACCTGGGACCCCTGCGCTCCGCGGTGCTCCTGCTGTGCCTCTCGCCGCTCGGCAGCAGTCTCGCGAGCGCCCAGGCCGGCTCCGAGCCGCCGACCCACATCCAGCTCGTGGCGGTGCAGATGCGCCTCGAGCTGGACGACTACTGGACCAGGGAGGCGTTCGAGCGCAGGATCCGTGCGGAGATGGACGCCGTGGCGTCGGCCACGGACCCCGCGCTGCCGACGCTCGTGGTGTTCCCGGAGGACGTCGGGCTGATGCTCGTGGTGCAGGGCATGGAGCGGCGCCTAGCCGGCATCGACTCCATCGCCACCGCGATCGAGACGGCCGTCAGGGCGAGCACCGTGCCCCTGCTGTGGACGCGGCTCATCCGCCGGACGAGCTGGGTGCCCGCGCTGCTGCTGAGGAAGAACCGGCAGATCGCCGAGACGTACTTCGAGGTGTTCTCGGCCGCGGCTCGCGACCACGGCGTCTACCTGGTGGCGGGCTCGGTGCCGCTGCCGCCCTACCGCATCGAGGACGGCGAGGTGCTGTGGCAGCGCGGGCCCTTGCGCTACCGCGTCCACAACACCGCGTACCTGTTCGGTCCAGACGGGAGCGTGATCGGCAAGCAGGACAAGGTGGAGCTCATCGAGCTCGAGCGCGAGGCGGCGCTGAGCCTCGAGCCGGGTTCCCTGGACGACCTGCGGGTGTACGACACGCCCCTCGGGCGCATCGGCATCGCCATCTGCCTGGACGCCTTCGACCCCGAGGTCGTCGACCGCCTGACCGAGCTGGGCGCCCAGGTCCTGGTGCAGCCGTCGGCGAACCCCGCCCCGTGGGACGAGTGGCAGCAGGGCGACTGGCTGCGCGGCAGCCACCGGCAGACCGCGGTGGACGGGCGCTTCGCCTACGCCGTCAACCCGATGCTCACAGGGCCGCTCTGGGACATCGCCTTCTACGGGCAGTCGGCGATCTTCGCGCGCGGCGCGCCGAACGAAGGCCTTGGGTACGCGAGCCTCGACCCCATGGACGGTTTCGTCGCGGTGGCCGGCTCCGACGACGGCGAGGAGGTGCTGGTGGCCGTGGTGCCGCATCCGGACCTGGTTGACTCTGGCGGGGGCGCGTCGACCCCGTAGCTGCGTCGCTCCGGACGTCGCGGCTGCTGAAGCTGGGTCTGCTTCGCCGGTAACCTGTGTTCTCACGGGGGTAGCCCTTGCTGATCCGCGCGGCCAAGCCGGAGGACGCCCTGGCGATCGGCCGGGTCCACGTGGACCCCTGGCGCACGACCTACCGCGGCCTGCTGCCCGACGCGGTGCTCGCCGCACTCTCCGTCGAGCAGCGCGCGGGGGAGATGCCGATAGCTATCGCCGGCGGGGCTTACACCGAGGTCGCCTAAGCTGCCCTAGGGAGGGAAGAGGCGTGAAGATCACGAGTTCCGCGGTCTCGCTCAACGTCGCTGACGTCGAGGGCTCGGCTCGGTTCGCCCGCGACCACCTGGGGTTCGCCACGGAGATGGAGGCCGACGGCTTCGTCTCGCTGGCCAGGGATGACGCGGGCTTCAACCTGGTCTTCCTGCGCACCGGCCTGGAGACGTTCAGGCCGAGGGAGGTCGCGGGCAGCGCCGGGACCGGGCTGCTCGTCGTCTTCGTCGTGGAGGACATAGACGAGCAGTACGAGCGCCTGCGCAGCGCAGGGGTCGCCGTCGTCACGCCCATCGAGACCGAGCCGTGGGGCGAACGCTACTTCCAGGTAAAGGACCCGAACGGCATCGTCTACCAGCTCGTGCAGTGGGTGGGCTAGGCGCGGTGGAAGGCGACGAGAAGGTGGCCGCGAGGAGCCCCGGCTTGGACCAGGTCCGCCTCGCCAAGCGCTTCCATGACCTACACCGGGCGCCGGAGCTGCTGGTGCTGCCCAACGCGTGGGACGCCGGCAGCGCGGTCATGTTCGAGCGGGCGGGTTTCCCCGCCGTGGGCACGACCAGCGCCGGCATCGCCTACAGCCTCGGCTACCCGGACGGCCAGCGGCTCTCGTTCGACGAGCTGCTGGCGGCGCAGGCGGCGATCGCCAGGCGGCTGACGGTGCCATTGACCGTCGACGTCGAGGCCGGGTACGGGTCGAGCCCCGAGGAGGTCGCGGCGAACGTGGAGCTCGTGATCGCCGCGGGCGCCGTGGGGGTCAACGTCGAGGACGGCCGCGACGGCGCCCTCGCCGACGTGGCGCTGCAGGTCGAGGTCATCGCTGCCGTCGGGGAGCTCAAGGCCCGGACGGGAGTGCCGTTCGTGATAAACGCGCGCACCGACAGCTACTGGCTCGGCCTGGGCGACGAGGCCTCGCAGCTCGAGGAGTCCGTCCGGCGGGGCAACGCGTACCTGGAGGCCGGCGCGGACTGCGTGTTCGTGCCCGGCGGGTTCGGGTCGGACGTGATCGCGACCCTCGTCGCGGAGATCGACGGCCCGCTCAACGTGATCGCCTCGCCCGCCTGCCCCTCGCCGCGGGAGCTGCAGGAGCTGGGGGTCGCCCGCCTGAGCACGGGCTCGGCCCCCGTGCGAGCGGCGCTGGGCCTCGTGAGGGACATCGCCCGTGCGCTCAGGGGCGGCGACCTGGCCTGGGTGCGAGACGTGACGCTCAGCTACGGCGAGGCCAACGCGCTGTTCGAGTAGCGGCGCCGCCTCCCGCCGCGCGGCGCGCCCTCCGCGACCCGGCCAGGAGCCCCAGTGAGTCGCCCAGGATACGTGGGCCTCGCGCGGTGAGGCCCTAGACAACGCAGGTCAGTGGTGAGCACCCAGCCAACGCCGCGAGTCATCCGCACTCCGGACCAGCGCCTGCGCGTGTTCGTGAGCTCGACCCTCGAGGAGCTGGCGGCCGAGCGACAGGCGGCTAAGGCGGCCATCGCCCGCCTGAACCTCACGCCCGTCATGTTCGAGCTGGGCGCCAGGCCGCACCCGCCGCGCGAGCTCTACCGGGCGTACCTCGAGCAGAGCCACGTCTTCGTGGGCATCTACTGGCAGCGCTACGGCTGGATCGCGCCGGGGGAGGAGGTCTCGGGGCTGGAGGACGAGTACCTCCTCTCGGGCGACAGGCCCAAGCTCATCTACGTCAAGAGGCCCGCCCCCGAGCGCGAGCCGCGGCTCGCCGAGCTCTTCGCCCGGATCCGAGACGACGACAAGGTCTCCTACAAGGCGTTCGAGCGCCCCGAGGACCTGCGGGAGCTCCTAGAGAACGACCTGGCCGTGCTGCTCAGCGAGCGCTTCGAGGCGGCGAGGCCCGCGGCCGAGGCGCGCGTCGACAACCTGCCGCGGCCCTTCGCGCCGCTCGTCGACCGCGAGGAGGAGCGCAGAGCGGTCCGCGAGCTGCTACTGCGGGAGGACACGGCGCTGGTCACGCTGACCGGGCCCGCCGGGACGGGCAAGTCCCGTCTGGCGCTGCAGCTCGGGATCGACCTGCGCGGCCGCTTCGCGGCGGGCGCCTGCTGGGTCTCGCTGGCGTCCGTCCGCGACCCGGACCTGCTCGTCCCGGAGGTCGCCCAGGCGCTGGACCTGCGCGAGGCGACGGGCAGCCAGCCGCTGGCGGAGCGCCTCCACAAGCACCTGCGCGACGAGGAGCTCCTGCTCGTGCTCGACAACTTCGAGCAGATCGTCGACGCGGCCACCGCCGTCACGGCGCTGCTCTCGCGCTGCCCGCGGCTCAAGGTGCTCGTCACCAGCCGCACGCCCCTGCGGGTGCGCGGCGAGCACGTGTTCCAGGTCGCGCCGCTGGCCCTGCCGCAGGCTACCTCCAGCCCCGAACGGGTCGCGTCCGCCCCTGCCGTGGAGCTGTTCCTCGAGCGGGCCAGGTCCGTCAGCCCGGGCTTCGCCTTGACGGCCGAGAACGCCGCCGTCGTTGCCGAGGTCTGCCGTCAGCTCGACGGTCTGCCGCTGGCCATCGAGCTGACCGCCGCGCGCCTCAGGCTCTTCTCGGCGCGGGCGCTGCTGGAACGCCTCACGAGCCACCGGGGTGCGCGACCGGACGTCCCCACGGCCGGAGCCCGCGACCTGCCGGCCAGGCAACGCTCGCTGCGCCGCGCGCTCGACTGGAGCCACGACCTGCTCGACGACCAGGCGAAGAGGTTCTTCCGCCGCATGGCGGTGTTCGCGGGCGGCTGGACGCTCGAGGCGGCGGAGGCCGTGGGGAACGCCGACGACGACCTTGGCATCGAGGTGGTCGAGGAGCTGCAGGCCCTGCAGGACATGAGCCTGCTGACCCGCTGGGACCCGCCGGGCGGCGAGCCTCGCTTCGGCATGCTGAGGACGGTCCAGGAGTACGCCCACGAGCTCCTCGTCGAGAGCGGCGAGGCCGAGCAGGTGCGCCGCCGTCACGCCGAGTACTTCCTGGCCCTGGCCGAGCGGGCGGAGGCCGAGCTGCTCCGCCCGGGCCGCGAGCCCTGGCTGGCGCGGCTCGTCCAGGAGCACGACAACCTGCGCGCCGCGCTCTCCTGTAGCCTGGCCGCCGACCGCAGGCTGGGGCTGCGGCTGGCGGGCGCCCTCGGTTACTTCTGGCTGATCCAGAGCCACTTCAGCGAGGGCCGTCGCTGGCTGCAGCTGCTGCTCGAGGACCGCGCCGGCCTGGGGCGCACCGCTGAGGTGGCCCGCGCCCTGGCGTTCGCCGGGAGCCTGGCATGGAGGCAGGGGGACGCGGCCGAGGGTGAGCGGCTCCTCGAGGAGAGCGTCGCGATGTGCCGCGAGCTGGGAGACGACGCGTTGTCCGGCTTCGCGCTCTCCCACCTGGGCCTGACGGAGCTCGCGCTGGGGCGCCCCGCCGACGCTCACGCCCGCTTCGCGGAGGGGCTGGAGCACTACCGCGCCGCCGGGCACGCGTGGGGCATCGCGTTCAGCCTGGTATGGCTCGGCACCACCACGCGCACAGGAGGCGACCCCAGGCGCGCCCTGGCGCTGCACGCGGAGAGCCTGGTGCGGGCGCGCGAGCTCGACGACCCCTGGCTACTGGCCTCGGCGCTCGATGGCCTGGCGGACCTGCGCCTGGCGCTGGGTCAGGCGGAGGCGGCCGTGCCGCTGTACGAGGAGGCGAACCAGCTCTTCCGCCGCGTCGGCGACCGCCACGCCCTGGCCTGGGGCGTCTCCAGCCTGGCGTTCGCGCTGCTGCGGCTGGGGGAGCATCGGCGCGCCCAAGCGCTGTTCGAGGAGACCCTCGCGCTCGGCCGCGAGTACCACAACCCCACGCTGGCGCTGCTCTACCTCACGGGCATGGCCGGCATCGCCACGCTCCGCGCCCAGGAGCTGCCTCCGGAGAAGCGGATGGAGGCACGCCTGCGGGCGGCGCGGGTCTTCGGCGCCGTGGACAACCTCCGCCGGGAGCTCAGGGCGGCGATGTGGCAGGCGTTCCGCACCACGTCCGAGGAGCTGCTGGCGGCCGCGCGCTCGGACGTGGACGCCGCGGCCTGGGACGCCGCCTTCGCCGCAGGCGGCGAGATGTCGCTCGAGCGGGCCATCGCCTACGCCGCCGAGACGGGCGCGGCGGTCTGACGGCGCGAAGCGGTCCGGGCAAGCGCGCCGCCGCGTCCCGACGGCGGCGTCCGGAGGTAACAGATGAGACCCATCGAGGCCCTGCTGCTGCTGGCCAACCTGCTGACGTTCGTGGCCCTCGTCGTGCCCTGGCTCCGCGCGCTGGGCCTGGCGGGCTACCTGGCGGGGGCCGCGGCGCTTGTCGCCGCGGCGCAGGTGCTGCTCGAAGGCTACCGCTGGCAGATGGTGCCGGCGTACGCGCTGACCGCGGCGCTCCTCCTGGCGTGGCGGCTGCGGCGCCCGGCGCCGGCGGGACCGCCCGTGCTGCGGGCGGTCGCCTACGCGGCCGCTGCCCTCGGCGCGCTGGCGCTGGTCCTGGCCGTGGCGCTGCCGGCGATCCTCCCCGTGTTCGTCTTCCCGCGGCCGAGCGGGCCGCACGCCATCGGCACGCTCACCTACCACTGGGTCGACGAGGGGCGCGAGGACGTGTTCACCGCCGACCCTGACGACCGCCGCGAGCTCGTCGTGCAGGTCTGGTACCCGGCCGTGGACGACCCGTCCGCGCCGCGCGCCCCTTACATGCAGGACGCCGGCGCCCTCACCACCTGGATCGCGTGGCTGCTCCACGTCCGCGTGCCCGGGTTCCTCTCGGGAGAGTTCACGTCGGTCACGACCAACGCCGTGGCGGGGGCGCCGGCCGCGCGAGCCGGGGGCGGTTTCCCGGTCGTGGTCTTCGTCGAGGGACTGTCCGCCTTCCGGCAGATGAACACGTACCAGGTCGAGGAGCTGGTCTCGCACGGCTACGTCGTCGTGGGCATCGACCAGCCGCACGTCGCGGCGTCAGTGGCGCTGCCCGACGGACGGCGGGTGGTGGGGCTGCCGAAGGACGAGATCTGGCCGCTCGTCGCACCGAGCCTGGGCCCGGTCGAGGACCCGCCGACGCTGCACGGCCGGGCTCTCGCGGGCGGCATCGTCCCCTACCTGGCGCAGGACGTCGAGTTCGCGCTCGACCGCGTCGCCGCCCTCGACGGGTCGGACCCGCTCCTCGCGGGCAGGCTCGACCTGGGGCACGTCGGCGTGATCGGCATCTCCATGGGCGGGGTAGTCGCGCCGGAGGCCTGCCGCCTCGACCCGCGCTTCCGCGCCTGCCTGCTGATGGAGGCCCCGGTGCCCGCCGACGTCGTCGCTGACGGCCTGGACCAGCCGACCCTGCTGCTCATCAGCGACGCCGAGACGATGCGCCGCGCCGGCTGGTCGCCGGAAGACATCGCCCAGCACCAGGGCACGATGCGCGCGCTGTTCGAGGGCGTACGAGGCGGCGGCTACTGGGTGCAGGTGCGCGGCACGTACCACCTCAACCTCACCGACGCGCCGCTGCTCCTCGGCGTGCCGCTGCGGGCGCTGGGCCTCCTCGGCCCTATCGACGTGGGCGAGGCGCACGACATCGTCAAGGCCTACACCGTGGCGTTCTTCGACAGGCACCTGAAGGGGCTGCCCGCGCCGCTGCTCGACCGTCCGTCACCGTACCCGGAGGTGGCGTTCGAGTCGCGCGGTCCGCGGGGCGTGGACGGGACCGTGTCACTGCCCTAGCTCGGTCGCGACGCCAAGGGCCCTCCCGCCGCCGGCCGTAGCGGCGGCGAGCTGCAGCACGACGGTCGCCACCAGCGTCTTGCCGATGCTCCCGGCGCGGAAGCGCATGTCCGCTGTGACGGCCGCGCCCGTCTCCAGGTCGGCCACGCCGGCGGCGCCGGCCTAGGCGTTCCCGTCGCCGCGCCGGACGGCCAGGATCGCGCCCTGGAACGGTGTGTCGGGGCTGGCGAGCGCGGCCTCGAGCGCGGCCAGCCGGGCGGAGTTGCTCGGTGGCCTGGCCTCTGGAGGGTGACGCAGCTCTCGCCCGGGCGCTTGCCGGGAGAGCCGCTTCAGTCCCGGGGCGGCGGCCAGGCGCCCAAGAGCTGCCTGAGCAGCACGACCCGGCCGAGGTGGTAGGCGGTGTGCACCGCCAGGAACTCGAGCCCGTCGCGCCACCTCAGGTCGAGCTCCTCGTAGCCGGGCTCGTGCGTCTCCAGCCATCCCTGCTCGTGCGACAGGCTCACGGCGCGCCGCGACGCAGCGAGGAACGACGTCACGAGCTCACGCCACTCGTCCTCGTCGGCGGGCGAGGGCGACGCCGGGAAGTGCTCGGCGAGCGGCCACGACTCGAGCGCGACGCGGCCGTGGTCGAGCGAGCGCCTGAGCACCTCCGCGACGTGCCACAGCTCCTGGTAGATGGAGTGCCTAGCGCCGCAGGGACGCGCGCTCAGCTGCTCGAGCGAGAGGCCGCGCAGCAGGACCTCGCGCGGCGCGAAGGCCCCGCTGAGCAGCAGGTCGTCCCACTGGTCGAACACCGGTGCTCATCATGCACCACGCGCGAAGGACCCCGAAGCCGGTGCGAGTGCCGGCGCGCAGCGCGCCCGCAGCCGCGTCCGTCCCGGACCCCGGAACGTCGGCGGCTGCGAGCGGCGACAGGCCCTCACCGTCGGCCAGATCGGGCGGTTCAGTCACTCGCGCCTCGGCGGGTGGAGCGAACTGCCAGGGCACGAAGGCGGAGCCTCACGTCACTGACCGCTCCCTTTCTCGTCGGCGCAGGGTGCGCTGTCACCCCAACGCGGTCTCGGGAGGCTCCAGTTGGTGGCCCCTTCATCGAAATCGAAGGGAGGTACTACGATCTGCTCCACACACCAACCGCTGAGGTCTTGGTCGAAGGATCTGGCGTCGCGGAACATGAGGTCCATACGGTCGACTTCTCTGGTGTTCCACCCGCTGATGTCTTGGTTGAAGATGAACGCTCCTTCGAACATGGAGTTCATGTCGTCGACGTTGCTGGTGTTCCACGCGCCGATGTTCTGGTCGAAGGCCGCGGCCTCGGTGAACATGTGATGCATGTGTTCTACCTGGCTGGTGTTCCACGCGCCGATGTTCTGGTTGAAGGCCGCAGCCCGGTAGAACATGTAGCTCATGTCCTTCACGTTGCCGGTCTCCCAAGCGCTGATGTCCTGGTTGAAGGCCCAAGCGCCACTGAACATGCTGGACATGTTCTCCACATGACTCGTGTCCCACTTCGTGATGTCGCCATCGAACGAGGCGGCGCTCAAGAACATGCCCGTCATGTCTCTCACGTTGGAGGTGACCCAACCCCGCAGGTCCTGGTTGAAGGCGAGGGATTGCACGAACATGTACCTCATGCTCGTCACTTGGCCGGTGTCCCAGGTCCCGATGGGCTGGTCGAACGCGCTCGCAGTGTGGAACATGAACGACATGTCGGTCACCTGACCGGTGTCCCAACCGCTGATGTCCTGGTTGAACCGCGTTGCGCCGTAGAACATGCCCGAGAGGTCCGTGACTGTCGCGCGGATGTGGTCCGGAACGCTCGTCAGGTTGGCGGCTCCGTGGAAGGCGAAGGAGAGGCTGGTTAGCGGCATGTCGCCCCAGGAGACGAGGGCTTCGATGGCCGCGGCGTTCTCGTAGGGTGCGAGCCAGTCCCCGGTTCCCAGCCGCGCTGCGCCCGTCGGAGCGCCTGTGACGTTGACGACGTAGGCGTCGGCGTCGGCGTAGGCGTGCTTGGGCCCGGCGGGGTCGTCGACGGTCTCGCTCGTGCCGTCGCCCCAGTGGACCGTGAACTGGCCATCAGCGTAGATGGGGAGTTGGAACGTGGTGCCTGTGACGCCCGAGAGGCGCAGGTCGATCTGGAGCGACAGAGCTGGGTCCACGGTCAGTTGGAGGCTCGCGGCGGAGCTCGGGTCGGCGACGCTCCTGGCGGTGATGGTCACCGTGCCGTCCTCGCGCGTCTCCACCCGCCCGTCCGCGTCGACGACGGCGACGTCCTCGTCGCTGCTCTCCCAGGTCACCGCCTTGCTGAGCGTTCCGGCGACGTCGACGTCGGCGTCGAGGTCGAAGCTCATGCCGGGGCAGAGGTCGCCCAAGCCGTCGGGAACGGAGAGGCTGAGGCCCAGGACGCGGTCCTGGCCGGTGATGGTCACCGTGACCTCGCCGTCGACGGTGGTCCCCACGGCGTCCCGGACCGTGTAGGTGAAGGTGTCGGTGGCGCTGTCGGCGCTGCCGAGGTGGTCGTAGGCGGTGCCAGGGTCGTAGGTGACGGTGTCGCCGCTGAGGGTGACGCGGCCGGTCGGCCCGACGGCCGTCACGGTGAGCCCTTCTCCGACGTCGTTGGCGAGGAGGTCGGCGACGCTGATCACCAGCGGCAGGTCAGCTATGTTCACGCTGGCCGTATCGGGGCTGGCCTGCGGCGGCACGTACCCCACGTGGAAGGCGAGCTCGGTCTTGGACTCCCGGCCTTCGCTGTCCCTGACCGTGAGCGCGGCGCTGACGTCGCCCTCGCTCAAGTAGGTGTGGGCCACGTGCCCGTTCCGGCAGTCCCCCGGCGTCACCGGGTCGCCGCCGTCTCCCGGGTCCAGGCTGCACGTCAGGTCGAGCCCCTCGGGGCTCTGCGCCTGCCACGTGAAGGTGACCGGCTTGCCGGCCCTCACGCTCTCGGTGTCGAGCGCGAAGCCCGCTACCGCGGGGGCGGGGTCGTAGCAGGTGACGACGCCTTCCTTCGTCACGACCCGGCCGTCCGGTAGCCGCAGGGTCAGGTCACCGGGTCCGCTCTGCTGGTGGCCCTCGAGCGTGCCGGTGACGGTGTCGCCTTCGCGGACGGTGACGCGGCCGGCGGGCGGCAGGGAGATGGTCTTCAGCTCGCCCTGGACCTGCAGGTCCTCGAGCTGGGCGCCGCAGAGGGTGGCGCTGAGTTCCGCGGGGAAGCCGACGCTCGTTACGGGTTGGAAGAGGTTGGCGCCGGTGATGGTGATGTGGGCGCCCTCGCGGGAGACCGCTGCCGGCGTGACGTTCGAGACGCTGGCTTCCCCCAGCGGTGAGCCGCCGGAACCTCCACAAGCCGCCAAGGCCAAGCCTGCCAGGGCCACGGCCGCCAGGCGTGTCCCGCTCCTCACCGCCACCCTCCCGGCTCGTAGCTGAGGCCGAGCGCGAGGCGGAGGCCGGTGGCGAGGGCGTTGCCCGCCACGACCACCTCGCCGTAGGCACCCAGGGGCCCGGTGAGGTGGACGTTCGCGCCCGCGAGCGCGTGCGCGGACAGGACCGCCGAGAGGCCGGGGCTGGTGAGGAACGCCACCCCGGCCCCGGCGCCGACGTACGTGCGGATGTCCGCGGCACCGGGGTCGCTGAGGACGTAGGTGGCGCTGAGACCGGGGAGGCCGGTGAAGGAGTAGGTGAGGTCGGCCCGCACGGCGTGTCGCGCCGCCCCGGCCTCGAACAGGGGGAGCGTGACGTTGAGGTCGGCCGTCAGGTCGAGAGGGTCGAGGCCGACACCGAAGGCGGCGGCGCCCTGCGCCGCGGCCACGTTCAGGGCCGAGGCGCACAAGGCGATCGTCGCGAACAGGCGGAGGGGGTGTCTCAAGCGTTCCTCCTGTGAGCGATCTCCCCGATCGATGTTGTGTAAGCGGATCATACATTTGCGCCGCCCGTCACGGTAGGAGGACGGCCCGGCAGGCGAGGCCGCCTGGTCCGACCCAGAGCTCGGGGCTACCTGCGGAGGTAGGGCCCAGTATCGAGAGCGCCCACCGTGCCGAATGCACCCGGGGCGCAGGGGGCCGGAAGCGCGCCGAGGCCCCACGCGCTGACGGCACCTACCGCGCCGAGAGCACCGTCACCGCCGAGGCTGATGCCGGTGGCGACGAGGCGGTCGCGGTCCACGCGGTGCTCGGAGGCGACCTTCTCGACGAGCGCCTTCACCGCCGGGAGCTGCGGCGACCAGTCGTGGCCGGCTGGGCACTGCGGCGACACCACCACGGCGGGCAGCTCGAGCCCCTCCTCCAGCAGCCGCGGCAGCCCGCGGGCAGGTAGGGCAGGTAGCGCTGGGAGACGTGGAGCTCCGGGCGGACGGCGTGCTCGTGCTCGCTTCGCGTCATGCCGGAGGCCAACGCGACGCGGACCTCGCGGGCAGACGCCCGCCTGTCTTTCAGCCCGCTATGGCTCGGGCTGAAACGGTGAGGGGCCGAAGCGCAGCGCCGTCGCCCGGCCCATGACCAGGGCCAGGTAGCCGAGGACGAGGTTGGCGAGGACGTAGAGCGTGGCGCGGCTCCAGGCGCCCTCCCGGCCGAGCGTGTGGGCGTCGAGCGCGAAGCTGCTGAACGTGGTGAAGGCGCCGAGGAATCCCGTGCCGAGGGCGAGATACCAGGCGGGCGGAAGGAAGCTGAGCTGGCGGAGGCCGGAGAGCAGGCCTATCAGGTAGCAACCGACCACGTTCACGACGACGGTGCCGAGCGGGAACGAGCCGGGCGTCACGGCCTGCGACGCGGCGGTCACGAGGTAGCGGGACAAGGTGCCGAGCGCACCGCCGAGCATGAGGAAGACGATCGCCATGTGACCCCTCCGCGCCACCGACCCTGGCGTGCCGATCACGCCCGACAGGAGGGAAGGCGCTACGACGGCTCTGGAGTCTAACCGGTCGCGTCCGCGGGCCTGGCGCGACGCGTGTCGCGCGTCGTGCGCACCAGCGCCAGCTCGGCCGCCTCCCGGACGCGCCGATGCGGGTCCTCCAGCAGCGGCGCGATCTCCGACTCGAGGCCGGCGATGCGCAGGCGCCCGATGGTGCGGACCGCCGTCATCCTCACCCGCCAGTGGTCGTCGGCGAGCGCGCGCACGAGCCAGGGGCCGACGCTCTCGTCGCCCACGTAGGCGAGCGCCCGCGCCGCCCACGTGCGGGGCCAGTAGGCCAGCGCGGGGTCTTCGAGGTCGAGCCGTGCCGCGTGCCCGCGACCGATGTGCGCGAGCAGGCGCGGCCAGGGCTCGGCGCGCAGCTCGAGCGGCCTGACCTCTCCCGCGAGCAGCCTGGTGAGGCAGGAGATGGCGGCGTCCTCCCCCAGCTCGGCCACGAGGGCGCGGGCGCCGGCCTTGGGGGTCCAGCCCTGGTCGGCCATGGTCCGGAGACCATCATGGCGGGGTGAGGCCTTGGCGGCGCCAGCTTCGCGCCCGGCCCGGTCCGTCGGTGTGGGCGGGGGACCTGCGGACCCGCCTCGCGGTCGCTCAACCGCCGGTGCGCACGCCGAAGCGGCGGAAAGCGAGAGTGACGGTGACGGCGAGCAAGGCGAGGCTGGAGACGAACGCGGCCGCCGAGGACGGGGCCGGTGCCCAGCAGAACGGCGACGGCGAGGCAGAGGGCGGCCAGCTCTCAGTGCGCGGGGACCATCTCTTCCTCGGCGAGCTCGACGACCGCCGCTCCCTCGGCGGCAGCCTCGGCCTCGCTCCGGCCGGGCGCCTCGCTCTGGTCAGGCGCCACGCGCCTGAGGAACGGCGTCAGGGCGCCGGCGACGAGCGCGAACACCGCCCCCACGGCGAAGGCAGTGCGCAGGCCGGCGGCCTGGGCGAGCTGCGGCGACACCTCCCCGGCGAGCGCGGCGGCGCGGCTCGACATGACGGTCACCAGCAGCGCGACGCCCATCGCACCGCCCACCTGCTGGAGGGTGCTCATCATCGCGCTGCCGTGCGAGTAGAGGCGCGGCGGCAGCGGGTTCATCCCCGTCGTCATCAGGGGCGTGAACAGCAGCGCCATGCCCGAGGCCAGCAGCAGGTGGTAGGCGAGCAGCAGCGGCACGGCCGTCTCGGGGCCGATGGTGCTGAGGCGCCACAGCATGGCCGCGATCAGCCCGCCGCCGATGGTCGTGATGGGCACGGGACCGTAGCGGTCGAACAGGCGGCCGACGAACGGCGCGGCCAGGCCCATGATCGCCCCGCCCGGGAGCAGGAACAGTCCGGTCGCGAGGGAGCCGAACCCGCGCACGTTCTGCAGGTAGATGGGCAGCAGGATCATCGAGCCGAACAGCGCCATCATCGTGATCACCATGAGGCCGACGCTGAGCGAGAACATCCCGTGGCCGAAGACGCGCAGGTCCAGGAGCGGCGTGCCCGTCCGCTGCAGGCGGAGCTGGCGCAGGACGAAGGCTACGAGGCTCAGCCCGCCGACGACGATGGGGACGGTGACCTCGGGCCGGCCGAGCGCGCCGGACCCGTCTCCCGCCACGCTCACGCCGTAGACGAAGCCGCCGAAGCCGATGGCCGACAGCACGACGGAGAGCGGGTCGATCGAGCCGGGCGTCACCTCGCCGCCCCGCTCGAGCAGCCTCGAGCCCACCGCCAGGGCCGCGAGCGCGACGGGCAGCACCAGCAGGAACATGAACCGCCACGACAGCGCCTCGAGGATGATGCCGGACACCGTGGGCCCCAGCGCGGGGGCGACGGAGATGACGATGCTCACGGTGCCGATCACCCTGCCGCGGATCTCGGGCGGCACCAGCCGCAGGATCGTGGTCATGAGGAGCGGCATCATGACGGCGGTGCCGGTGGCCTGCACGACGCGGCCGACCAGCAGCGGCACGAAGCTGGGCGCCAGGCCGGCGACGAGCGTCCCCAGGCTGAACAGGCCCAGCGCCAGCGCGAACACGGACCTGGTCGTGAGGCGCTGGAGGACGAACCCCGTCATGGGGATCACGACGGCCATCGTCAGGAGGAACGCCGTCGAGAGCCACTGCACGGTGGTCGCGCTCACGTCGAGCTCGACCATCAGCCGTGGCAGGGCGACGTTCATGATCGTCTCGTTGAGGATGACGACGAACGCGGCGACCAGGAGGACCATGATCGTGCGCCAGTCGCGCGGGTCTACCCGCCGTTGGGACTCGTGTCGTGGGGAGTTGGGGACCGTGGCGGCCACGTCTGACATCTGTTGACCTCGTCTTCCTGGGAACCTCGCGAGCCGCCCCGTCGCGAGTGCCGCCCCAGCCCCCCAGCGGAGGGGCCGGTCGACATGGAGCGAGAGCTTACACCTGTGCGGCGGCGGCCGTGTCAAGTCGCGCGACTACGCTGGCCTGCGCCTCCCGGGGGTCCCGGGGCTAGCCGAGGAGGGCGTCGACCCTCCTGGCCGTCGCCACGACGAGCCGGACCCCGGACCCGACCTCGTCCGGCCGCGGGGGTCTGGGGCCGGAGAAGGCCGCCAACGTACGGGTGCGGCGGGCCTCGGCCGCCACGGCGGCACGGGACGCGAGCTGCGACTAGACGAGCCCCAACAGGACCTCGGCAAGCTCTTCCGGCCGCGTGATCATCGCGTCGTGTCCGGCCGCGCCGGCGGCACGGGAGCGTAGTCGCGCAGGGCCTTCCCGTCCTCCGGCAGGAAGGCGTCGAGGTACACCAGCTGTCCGATGCGTTCGGCAGCCACGGCGGTCGTCCCGGCGATCACCATGCCGCCGGAGCTGTGGCCGACCAGCACGACGTCGTGGAGGTCCTCGTACTCCAGCACCGCGGCGACGTCCCGGACGTGGGTATCGAGGTCTATGTCCGGGCCCAGCAGGTGCGAGCGCTCCCCCAGGCCGGTAAGCGTGGGGGTGAACACCTCGTGGCCGGCGGCCCGCAGCAGCGGCGTCACCTTCTTCCAGCACCAGCCTCCGTGCCACGCGCCCCGCTACCCGCCCAGCAGCTCCCTGCGCCTCTCCGACACGGCCTCGACCTCGCCGTCCACGGCCCCGAGGGTCTCGTCGGCGCCGCGCTCCTCGTCCGTGACGCCGGGCGGAGGCCAGCAGGAGCCTCATTGACACCCATCCCCGCGCTTGCTTGCATGGTGCGAGCGCTGGCGCGCGCGACCAGCCGTGGCCTGTCCTCGCCTCCGCTTGCTGCCTCCGGGGCGGCTCGCCCCGGCCGGAAGGAGACTGGCTCATGCAGGAGCTGATGATCGACTTCATCGTGTCGCTCGACGGCCACGGCGAGTCGGAGGGCTGGCCCGGGTTCTGGGGACTACAGGGGCCCGAGTACCTGGCTTGGCTGGAGCAGCAGCCGCCCACCGACTACGTGACGCTGATGGGCGCGAAGACCTACCGGCTCATGTCCGGCATGGCCGTCAAGGCCCAGGCCGGGGAGCTAGCCGTCGGCCCGGACGAGGAGGCCAGCCTGGCCACGCTCGCCCAGATGCCGATGGTCGTGTTCTCGGCGACCCTCGACGAGCCGCTGGTGTGGCCCAAGGCCAGGCTGGAGAGGCGCGACGCCGTCGAGGCGGTCGCGGAGCTGAAGCGCGAGAGCGAACTGCCGCTGCGGACCCTCGGCAGCGTGACCATGGCCCGCTCGCTGCTCTCCGCCGGCCTCGTCGACCGCCTGCGGCTGGTCGTGTTCCCGGTCATCACGGGGAAGACGGGACAGCGGCGGGTGTTCGACGACTACCCTGACGTCGCGCTCGAGCTGGTCGACAGCCGCCTCTTCGACGGCAGGCTGCAGCTCCTCGAGTACGTCCCGACGGTGCTCGAGGGGCCGCCCTCCGCTACTCGCTGACGTAGGAGAGCTTCACCGTCTCGGGGCCCACCCTCGCGACGTCGACGAGGCGCAGCGGCGGTCGTCCGCCGACGAAGAACGGCTTGCCGGCGCCGAGCACGTACGGCCTGAGGTAGAGGCGGTACTCGTCGATGAGCCCGAGGGCGGTGAGGCTGCCGGCGATCGTGGGCCCGGCCACGCCGATCTCGCCCTCGCGCTCGTCCTTGAGCCGTCTGGCGAACGCGCCCAGGTCCTCCTTCACGAGGGTGGCGTTGGGCCCGACCTCGCGCAGCGAACGCGACACCACCCACTTCGGCATCGCCTGCCAGGCGGCGGCGAACTCGCGCTCCGGCTCGTCCCACTCGGGCCGTTCCTCGTCCCAGTAGCGCATGATCCCGTACATCGTGGTGCCGTAGATGGTGCCTGACAGCCCCCTGGTCATCTCCACGAAGCTGTAGAAGAGCTCCGGGTCCGGCACGGGGAGCTCGAGCCTGCCGCTGGGCCCGTCGACGTAGCCGTCGAGCGACTGGGACATCTCGAACACGAGCCTCGCCATCCTCACGCCTCCTCG
>DASVDQ010000114.1 GCA_036381035.1 Trueperaceae bacterium
GTCGCCGGCGAGTCCGATGAACGCGTTGCCGAGGAGGCGGCCGACCTGCTCTACCACCTCGAGGTATCGCTCGCCTCCCGCGGTCTCGGAATCGAAGCGCCCGCCACGGTCCTGAACGCGCGCCGCCGCGACGGCTGAGCCGGGCGTGAGCGCGGACGTCACGACACTCGAGCAGGCCCGCGAGCTTGCCGGGGCCGGGAACGTCGTTCCGGTCGTCGCGACGTTCGTCGACGACACCGAGACCCCCGTCTCCGCCTTCCTGAAGCTGCGCGACGGCGGCCCCTGCTTCCTGCTCGAGTCGGCCGAGCAGGGCGGGCGGCTCGGCCGCTACTCGTTCCTCGGCTTCAGCCCCCACCTCTCGATCCGCTGGGCCGACGGCGAGCTGCTCGAATGGGAGGGCGCCGCCGCTACCGCGGGCGAGCCGACCCGCCGCAGCCCTGCACCCGACCCCTACGCTGCCGTCGCGGCCGCGCTCGAGCGCTTCGACCTCGCCGATGCCGATGAGCTCCCGTTCGCCGGCGGCGCCGTCGGCCTGTTCGGCTACGACCTGGTCCGCACCGTCGAGCCGCTCGGCGATCCGAACCCCGACCCGCTCGGGCTCCCCGACCTGGCGCTGATGGTCTGCGAGCTGATCGTCGCCTTCGACCATCACAAGCACGAGGTCTCGATCATCGCTCTCGCGTTCAGCGGCGCGGACGGGATCGGGCCCGCGTACGAGCGCGCCGTCGGGCTGATCGAAGCGGCCCGCGAGCGTCTCCGCGGCGCGATCCCAGGCCGCTCTCGCAGCCATCCGGCCGGGGCCCGCAACGGGTCGGTCGAGTGGGGGTCGAACCTGACCCGCGAGCAGTTCGAGTCGAACGTCGCGCGGATCGTCGAGTACGTCCGCGCGGGCGACGCGTTCCAGGTAGTCCCCTCCCAGCGCTTCAGCGCCGACTGCCCCGTCGAGGCGTTCTCGATCTATCGGGGGCTGCGGGCGATCAACCCCTCGCCATACATGTACTTCCTCGACTTCGGAGACTTCGAGATCGCCGGCGCATCGCCGGAGCCGCTCGTCAAGGTGACCGGGCGGCGGGTCGAGACCCGGCCGATCGCCGGGACCTACCCGCGCGGCGGCGACGAGGAGGAGGATCGCGCCAACGCCGAACGGCTGCTGGCCGACCCGAAGGAGCGGGCCGAGCACGTGATGCTCGTCGACCTCGGCCGCAACGACCTCGGGCGCGTCTGCCGGCCCGGCACCGTGCGGGTGACAGACCTGATGCGCGTCGAGCGCTACAGCCACGTGATGCACCTCGTCAGCACCGTCGAGGGCGAGCTGGCCGAGGGGAAGACGGCGCTCGACGCGCTGGCCGCGACCCTGCCCATGGGCACGGCCTCCGGCGCCCCGAAGATCAGGGCGATGGAGATCATCGACGAGCTCGAGCCCGTCAGGCGCGGCCCCTACGCCGGTGCGTTCGGCTACGTCTCGGTCACCGGCGACATGGACATGGCGCTGACGCTGCGCACGGTCGTCGTCACCGGCGGCAGGATGCACCTGCAGGCCGGCTGCGGGGTCGTGGCGGACTCGGTCCCGGCGAACGAGTGGCGCGAGGCGCTCAACAAGCTGGCGGCGCTGAGGCGCGCTGTCGAGATGGCCACGGAGGGCCTGGCGTGAGCCTGCAGGGAGCGACGGTCGCGCCGGGCTCGGTCGGCTTCCGGGCGCCCGCCGAGGCGCCGGGCGCCGGCAAGCACGTCCTCGTCGTCGACAACTACGACTCGTTCACCTACAACCTCGTCCAGGGGCTGGCGGAGCTGGGGGCGCGCCTGACCGTGTGGCGCAACGACGCCTTCACGGTCGCCGACGTCGAGGAGCTAGCCCCCCACGGTGTGGTCATCTCGCCCGGCCCCTGCACCCCCGACGACGCCGGCATGAGCGTGGAGCTCGTGCGGAGCCTCGCGCCCAAGCTGCCGATCCTCGGCGTCTGCCTGGGGCACCAGGCGATCGGCGCCGCGTTCGGCGGACGCGTCGTGCGCGCCGGACGGGTCATGCACGGCAAGACCTCGCGCGTGCACCACGACGGCACCGGCATCTTCTCCGGCAGGCCCCAGCCCCTGACCGCGGGGCGGTACCACTCCCTGGTGCTCGAGGACGCGCCGCCCGGCCTCGTCGTGAACGCCTGGACCGAGGACGGCGACGAGCGCGTGATCATGGGCGTGCGCCACGAGACCTACCCCGTGTGGGGCGTGCAGTTCCACCCCGAGAGCATCCTCACCCAGGACGGCGCCGCCATGCTCGGCACGTTCCTCTCCTCGCTGGGCGGCGGGTGAGGGAGGCGCGCCGGCCCGTCCGCCGGCGCGCGCTGCCGTGACCTCCGGCGGCGCCGGACCGGCGCTCAGCGTGATCACCGCCAGCCGCGGGCGCCACGAGCTGCTCCTGCGCAAGGCCGCGTCGCTGGCCGCCCAGACGCTCCCGCCCTCCGAGTTCGAGTGGCGCCTGTGGCTGAACGAGCCGCCCGAGGACGTGGCGGTCGTGAGGGAGGCGCTGGAGGCCCTGGCGCTGCCCTTCGCCGTGTGGGTGGGGGGCGGCAGCGACGAGCCCGTGGGCCGGGCGCGCGACCTGGCGGCGGAGGGCGCCCGCGGACGCGTCCTGCTCCTCAGCGACGACGACTGCCTGCCCGCGCCCGGCGCGCTGGCGGCGCACCTGGCGTTCCACGACGCGACGCCGCGCGCCGTCGGCGTGGGTCCCCTGCGCCTGCCGCCGGAGCTGAGGCGCGGCCGCCGCGCCGAGCCGTTCGAGCGCCCCGCCGCCCTCGGTCGCCGCGCCTGGTGGTTCAACCTCACGGGCGCGAACTCCAGCCTGCCCGCCGCGGCGTTCCGCGCGGTGGGCGGCTACGACCCCGCCTGGCGCGACTACGGCGGCGAGGACCCCGAGCTGGCGCTCAGGCTGCGCGACGCCGGCCTGCGCTTCCGCCACGTGCCGGGCGGCGACGCCTACCATCACGGACGCGTGTGGGACGACGAGCGCAAGGCCTACCTGGCCGGCCGGGCGCACGTGCGCGTCTGGCGGCGGCATCAGCGGCCGGACGTAGCCCTCGCGCTCGGCGTGCACCCCTGGCTGCTCGCCCTCAAGCGGGCGGCGCTCGGCGGGCCGTGGGCGCGGCTCCTCGACCCGGACGTGCGCCGCTACGAGCTCGCCTACGCCAGGGGCGCCCGCGACGAGCTCCGTGGCGCCGCGCCGCGGTCAGCGGCCGTCACGCGGTAGACTCCCTCGGCATGAGCGAGGAGTTCGACGTCGCGTCGCTGCTGGGGCGCGTCTTCGACGGCGAGACCCTGGAGCGCGACGAGGCCCGCGACGTCATGGGCCGCCTGATGGACGGCAAGCTCTCGCAGGTGCAGGCCGCGGCCCTGCTGGCGGCGCTGCGCACGCGCGGCGAGACCGTCGAGGAGATCATCGGGTTCGCCCAGGCGATGCGCGAGCGCGCCGTCCCGGTGCGGGTCAGCGTCGACGGACCGCTCGTCGACACCTGCGGCACCGGCGGCACCGGACTGAACGTCTTCAACGTCAGCACGACGGCGACGTTCCTGGCGGCGGCGCTCGGCGTGAGGGTGGCCAAGCACGGCAACGTCGGCGTCACGCGCCCCTCGGGCTCGGCCGACGTGCTGAGGGCCGCGGGGGCGAACCTCGACCTCACGGGCGACGCGGTCGCCAGGGCCATCGAGACGGTCGGCGTGGGCTTCATCTTCGCCCGCAACCACCACCCGGCCATGCGCTTCGTCGCGCCCATCAGGGCCGACCTCAAGGCGCGGACGATCTTCAACAACCTGGGCCCCCTCACGAACCCCGCGGGCGCGCAGCGGCAGCTGATGGGCGTGTTCTCGCCCGACCTGGCGCGCCTCCTGGCCGAGGTGCTGCGCGGCCTGGGCGTCGAGCGCGCGCTGGTCGTGCACGGCGACGGGCTCGACGACCTCACCGTGACCGGCCCCAGCAGCGTCACCGAGCTGAGGGCCGACGGCTCGATCGAGGAGTACGAGGTCGCGCCGGAGGACCTGGGCGTGGGACGGCACCCCGCCCACGAGCTCGCCGGCGGCGGGCCCGAGGAGAACGCCGCGATCATGCGCCGCGTCCTGGGCGGCGGGGCGCCGGCGGCGGCCAGCGAGGTCGTGGCGCTGAACGCCGGCGCCGCCGCCTACCTGGCCGGCCTCGCGCCCGACCTCCGCTCGGGCGTGGCGGCGGCGCTCGAGGCGCTGCGCAGCGGCGCGGGCCTGTCCAAGCTCGACGAGTACGTCGCCTTCACCCGCGACGCCGCCGCGGCCTGAGGGCCCGGCCCCGACGCGCGAAGGTCCGCCTCGAGGCTGCCGGCGCGGCACGTCACCTCGCCCGACCTGCCCGGCGCGCGCCGGTCCGCCGAGGCGGCCAGCGGGAGCGGGGCGGTTGGTAGCATGGCGGGCGTGAAGCTCGTCCAAGGGCTGTTCCTGCTCGTGCTCACGGCGGCCCTGTCGTTCCTCGCGCTGCTCACCTCGTCGGCGCTGAAGTGGTCCGGCGAGCTGCCGTCCCTTGACAGCCTCGATGCCCTCGAGTACACGTCCACGTCGATCGTCTACGCCTCCGACGGCGTGACCCGCATCGGCCAGATCGTGCCGGCCGAGGGCGAGAGCCGCATCTCCACGAACCGGATCCCCGTGGGCCTCGACGAGGTGTCGCCCGCGGCGCTGGCGGCGATCGTCGCCTACGAGGACGACCAGTTCTTCAGCCACTACGGCATGGACCTGCCGGCGGTGGTGCGCGCCGCCTACGAGGAGTTCTTCGGCGACGCCCAGCGCGGCGGCTCGACGATCACCACGCAGGTGATCAAGAACACGCTGCTCTTCGACATCCGCAGCGAGCGCTCGCTGGAGCGGAAGGTCAAGGAGATCATGCTGGCGCTGGAGCTCGAGCGCCGGCTCACGAAGTCGGAGATCCTGCAGCGCTACATCAACGTCGTGTTCTGGGGCGGCAACGTCTACGGCATCCGCGCCGCCGCCCAGGCCTACTTCGGCAAGGAGCCCAGCGAGCTCAACCTCGCCGAGGGCCTCTACCTCGCACGCCTGATCCCGTCGCCGAACGCGCGCCACGACGACTTCCTCGGCACGCGGGCCAGCATGCGCGAGGTCCTCGACAAGATGGTCAGGCAGGGGACGATAAGCCGGGAGATGGCCGAACGCACCTGGCGCTACCCCCTCGAGCCGCTCGGCTGGGAGGTCGAGTACGACGAGAACGGCGAGGTGCTCGCGGCCACCAGGACCGACCAGGACGTGCTGGTCCAGGGCTCCGTCAGCTCCGACCTCTCGCGCGACGTGGTGATCGCGGTCCGCAACTGGCTCACCGACCGCTACGGCGAGAGCGTGGTGTTCGGCTCGGGCGGCCTCAAGGTCATCACCACCATCGACGTCCAGGCGCAGCTCGCCGCGAACCAGGCCAGCCTGGAGGCCGAGATCCCCGAGGGCGCGCAGATGGCGATCGTGGCCATCGACCCGAGCACCGGGGCCGTGCTCGCGATGGTCGGCCAGAAGCTCGAGGAGGGCGTGCCGCCCGGCGAGTTCAACCGCGCCACGCAGGCGCGCAGGCAGCCCGGCAGCTCGTTCAAGCCCATCGTCTACGCCACGGCCATCGAGCAGGGCGGCTTCAACCAGGCGACGATCCTCGTCGACGGGCCCGCACAGTTCGAGGTCCCCGGTCAGCCGCCCTACGAGCCCAAGAACCACGACGAGGCCTACGACGGACCGCAGACCATCCGCGCCAGCCTCAACCGCAGCCGCAACATCCCGGCCGTGAAGGCGCTGGAGGCGGCGACCGCCACGGCCGTCGCCGAGAAGGCGCGCCAGCTCGGCTACGACGTCATGCCGTACCCGGCGATGGCCCTGGGCAGCTTCGTGGTCACGCCGCTGCAGCACACGGCCGCGATGGCGGCGTTCGCGAACGGCGGCGTCTACACCGAGCCGTACTTCATCCAGCGCGTCGAGGACGCCGACGGCAACGTGATCTACGAGGCCTCGCCGCACTCGGCCCGGGTGTGGAGCGAGGAGACGGCGTACATCATGCTCGACATGCTGCACGGCAACGTCGTCGACAGGGACCCGGCGTACGGCCTGTCGAACCGCGCCTCGGTGCCCGGCCGGTGGATCGCCGGCAAGACCGGCACCACGAACGACGAGGTCGACATCTGGTTCGTCGGCATCACGCCCGGCCTCGTCGCCTCGGTGTGGATCGGCAACGACGACAACTCGAGCCTGCCCAGCCGCATGACCCTCAGCGACGGCACCGTCGACCTCGTCAACAGCTCGCGCCAGCCCATCTACGTGTGGAACGACTTCGTGACGGCGGCGCTGCGCGGGCGCTCCGGCGCGGGCGAGACGTTCCCCGTGCCGGAGGGCATCGTGTTCCACAAGATCGACCTCAAGACCGGGGCGCCGTCCGAGACCGGCGTGAACGCGGCCTTCAAGCGCAGCGACGACCTGGCGGCGCAGCAGCTCGCGCCCGTAGTGAGGCTCAAGATCCCCATCGACACGGCCACCGGCCTGCGCGCCACCGTCGACACGCCCGCCGACCGCATCGAGATCATCGAGGTCTCGCCGGAGGAGGCCCTGCAGTACCTGCCGGCGGCGGGAGCCGGGTAGGCCTTGGGAGCCGAGCGCCTGGCCGCCAACGACACGATCACGGCCGTCGACGGGCTGACCGTCGGCCACTGGACCGACCCCGTCGCGCGCACCGGCTGCACGGTCGTGCTGGCGCCGCCCGAGGGCTGCATCGCCTCGGGCCGGGCGCTGGGCCCGGCGCCGGGCTCGCGCGAGTCGGTGCTGCTCGAGGCCGACCGCACCGTCGACACGGTCAACGCCGTCCTCCTGACGGGCGGCAGCGCCTTCGGCCTGGCCGCCGCCTCCGGCGTCATGCGCTGGCTGGAGGAGAGGCGCTGCGGCTACGAGACCGGCTACGCCTGCGTGCCCATCGTGCCGGCCGCCGTGATCTACGACCTCGGCACCGGCGACCCCCGGGTGCGACCCGACCAGGACGAGGGACGCGCCGCCTGCGAGGCCGCCCACGGCGGACCGGTCGAGCAGGGCAGGGTGGGCGTGGGCACGGGAGCGACGGTCGGCAAGCTCCGCGGCATCGAGCACGCCTCGCCCAGCGGCCTCGGCTCGCACGCCGTGGACGTGGGAGGGGCCGTGGTCGCCGCGCTGGCCGTGAGCAACGCGGTCGGGAACCTCGTCGACCCCGACGACGGGTCGCTCGTCGCCGGCCACGCCGACCTGCTGGGCCTGGCCGCCGCCGGCGCCGAGCCGGTGCTGCCCGGCGCCAACACGACCCTCGTCGTGGTGGCCACGGACGCGCCCGTCACGAAGGCGCAGGCGCACGCCCTGTCGCTGTCGGCGCACGTGGGCATAGCCCGCGTGACGCGCCCGTCGCACACGGTCATGGACGGCGACACGGCGTTCGTGCTCTCCACCTGCAGCGGGCCGCGCGTGCCGATGCAGGCGCTGTCGATCGCCGTGCAGGAGGTCGTCGCGCGCGCCCTGGTGAAGGGCGTCGTCGCGGGGCGCGCCCAGGCCGCTGGCGGGTAGGCCGCCCCGCGGGCCCGCCGGTCAGCGCCTCACTGACCGAGTCGGTAGATCACCCCGCCCTGGTGGTCGGCGACGTAGAGCTCGCCCGCGGCGTCCTCGCCGAACGTCGAGACGTTGAATCCTGTCTCGAGCAGCAGCGTCACCTCCCACTCGTCGCCGGCGCGGTCGGCGCGCCAGATGCGCCCCGAGACGTAGTCGGCGAACACGTAGGCGCCCGCCAGGTCGGGCAGCGCGCTGCCGCGGTAGACGTAGCCGCCGCTGATCGAGGCGCCCCACTCGCTGGAGTGCGGGTAGCTGATGATCGGCAGCACGAGGCCGGACGTGTCGCAGCCGGTCCGCGGCTGGTAGCAGCTCTCGGCCTCCATGACGTTCCAGCCGTAGTTCTCGCCGCCCGTCGAGTCGGCCGGCTGCAGGTTGACCTCCTCGTACGCGTTCTGCCCGACGTCGGCGATGTAGAGGTCGCCGGTCTCGCGGTCGAAGCTGAACCGCCACGGGTTGCGCAGGCCGTAGGCCCAGACCTCGGGCCTCGCCCCCTCGCGGCCGACGAACGGGTTGTCGTCCGGCGCCACGGCGTCGTCGCCCGAGACGTCGAGCCGTAGGAGCTTGGCGAGGAGCGTGCCGAGGTCCTGGCCGTTGCCGTGCGGGTCGCCGCCGCTGCCGCCGTCGCCGAGGCCGAGGTAGAGGTAGCCGTCGGGGCCGAACGCCAGCTGGCCGCCGTTGTGGTTGGCGTACGGCTGCTCCTGCGTGAGCAGCACCTGCTCGCTGCCGGCGTCGGCGGTGTCGCCATCGGCGATGAAGCGCGACAGCACCGAGTCGCCGTCGAGGTCGGTGTAGTAGACGTAGAACCTGCCCGTGTCGGCGAAGTCAGGCGGGAACGCCAGGCCGAGGAGCCCCCGCTCGCCGCCCGCGCGCACGCGGTCGGTGATGTCGAGGAACGGCCGGTCGAGGACCTGCCCGTCGCGGACGACGCGGATCGTGCCGCCCTGCTCGACCACGAACAGCCTGTCGTCGCCCGCGTTGGCGATCGCCACGGGGTTCGCGAAGCCGCTCGCCACCTCGACGAGCCGCGGCTGCGCCGTGGCCGAGCAGGCCAGCAAGGAGACGAGCACCGCTGCCGCCACTGCCTTCGTGCGTGTGACCCTCATGCCAGAGAGGTTAGGGGAAGACAACGTGAGAGGGTTTCACTTAGTGGACGGTGGGCGGCCGCCGCGGGGACGCTCGCCGTGGGCGCGGGGACACGGCCTCGGCGTCCACCGGACCGTCAGTCGCGGCGCGCCAGCCACCGCTCCTCGACGGCGGCCATCTCCTCCGGGGAGAGGCGCGGCGCGTCGTAGTGCCCGGCCCGCAGCCGCTGGCGCTGCGCCTCGAAGAGGATCACCGCGGCCGCCACCGAGACGTTCAGCGACCTGACCATCCCGAGCATGGGGATGACCACGTGGACGTCGGCGAGGGCGGCCGCCTCGGGCGACACGCCGTCCCTCTCGTTGCCGAGGAGCAGGGCGCAGGGCCGCGTGTAGTCGACCTCGCGGTAGTCGACGGCCTCGGGCGAGAGGTGAGCGGCGTAGACCCGCGCGCCCCAGCGCCTGACGGACGCCACCGCGCCGGCCACGTCGCCGTGGACGAGCAGCTCGACCCACTTCTCGGCGCTGGCGCTGGTGGCGCTGTAGGTGGGCACGCCGCCGGTCGGGTTCACGGCGTGGACGGTCCCGATGCCCACGGCGTCGCACGAGCGCAGCACCGCCGAGAGGTTGTGCGGCTTGTGGACGTGCTCGGCTATGACGGTCAGGTCGGGCTGGCGGCGGCTCAGGACCTCGCGTACGCGCTGGCGTCTCCTCAGCGTCACGCGCCAGAGGATAGCCCTCCTCGGTCGGGGACGCCCTCCACCGGCAGCGGGCCCCCTGCCGTGTGGACGCCCACGGCCTCCCTGAAGGCGCAGGCCTCGGCGATCGTGAACAGGGCGCGGACGAGCAGCACGACGGGGTACGTGAGCGCGGCCACGGACCACACCAAGGCCGGCGGGCCCCACACGCGGGCGAGGATCAGGGGCACGAGGGCCAGCAGCACGGCTGCCCCTCCGGAGACCTGCAGGAGCAGCGCCTGCCCCAGGTTGCGGCCGATCAGGGCGAGGCTGCCCCGCAGCGCGTCCAGGGGCCCGGCGTCGCGGTCGACCACGAAGAACCGCGCGAACGCCAGCGCCACGCCGGCGGCCGCAGCGACGAGGCCGCCGAGCCCCTCGCCCACCGCCTCGCTGGCGACGAGGACGGCCAGGCCGTAGACCAGGAACGTGGGGAAGAAGCGCACGTGCTCGGCGAGCATGGTGTACCTCACGCCCTGCCCGACGGCCCGGCGCAGACCGTAGGCGGCGAAGGCGCCGGCGAAGAGCGCGTTGGACGCCGCGAACGCGACCTGCTCGAGCCACGGGCGCGCGGTGTCCGCGCTCGGGCCGACGACGATCGCGAACGGTTCGGCCGTCAGCCGCGGGCGGTCGCCGCGGACCGGGACCTCGACGCCGCTCTCCGGCGTCACCAGCTCGACGCGCGCGGGCGGGAGGACGCCGTCGAGGGCGGTGTCCACCAGCCAGCCGACGGCGGCCGCGGTGAGGCTCATGTAGACGAACGCGCGCCTGGCGCCCGCGAGCCGCCGCCACGCCTCCTTCACCGCGGGCCACGCCTCGAACCGCCCTACCTCCACGCTGGCACCCCCTCGCCCTCCCGGGTCATGCGCCCTCTCCGAGCGCCGGACGCCCGGGAACGGCGTCGAGCGGCAGCGGCTCGCCGGCCGTGTGGACGCCCACGGCGTCCCTGAAGGCGCAGCCCTGGGCGACGGCGGCGAGCGGCGCCAGCCACACGCTGGCGATGCCCAGGGTGAGAGAGCCCGCCAGCTCGGCGACCAGCGCGACCAGCCAGAGCAGCGCGGTCTGGCCGAGGTTGTGGAAGGACAACGTGACGGACCGGCCCAGCGCCGCGAACGGCCCGAGGTCGCGGTCGACGACGTAGAGGCCGGCGAACATCAGGGCCAGGTCGAGGAAGACGATCGAGGCGACGACGGGGACGGCGAAGAGCGCCGTCGCCCACGCCGTAGAGGGGAGGAGGTCGGCGGCGGGCCGCAGCAGCGCCACCAGCACGTAGCCAAGCGCCGCGCCGAGCCCTATGGCCACGAGCTGGAGGCCGACCAGGCTCGGGGCGTAGCGCCCGTAGCGCAGGAGCATGCCGTACCACACGGGCAGCCCCTCGGCGCGCCTGAGCGCGTAGGCGGCGAACGCCCCGCCGAAGACGGCGGTGACGAGGCCGGCCGCCGCCGGCGCCAGAGCCGACCACTGCGTGCCGCTGACCGCGGGCGCCCCGGGGGAGACCTCGAACCCCAGCACCTCGACCCTGAGGCCGAAGGCGAAGCTGAGGTCGATGAGGCCAGCATCGACCGCCTGTCCGGCCGGCGCGCCCTGCTCGGGCAGGAGGACCCACAGCGCCAGCCTCACCAGGGTCCCCACGGCCCACACGGTCACCGACATCGCCACGTACACGCGCTTGGTGCCGCCGATCAGCGACCACGCCTCGCGCACCGCTCTCCACGCCCTGAAGCGGCCCGGGTCCATCACCCCACCCCCTAGCGTTCACGTACGCGTCGAGCCTAGCTCAGGAGCGGCGCGCGGGCCAAGCCACGCCCGCCGGGCCCGTACCCGAACGTCGGCGCGGGGCCGGGCCCGTGCCTAGCCGTTGGGGACGCCGACGTCCGCGCGTCCCGCCGCGCGCCTGGCGCGGGCGTCGAGCACGGCCGGCACGACCAGGGCGAGGAAGGCGAGGACCAGGAGCGTCAGCGACAGCGGCCGCGTGAAGAACACTGAGTAGTCGCCCTGGCTTATCGCCAGGGCGCGACGGAACTGCTGCTCGGCCAGCGGACCGAGGATCATGCCGATCACCGCCGGCGCCACGGGGAAGCCGAACCGCCGCATCAGGAAGCCGAGGACGCCGATCACGTAGAGCGTGATGAGGTCGACGACGGAGTTGCCGAGGCTGTAGACGCCGAGCGTGGCGAACAGGAGGATGCCGGCGTAGAGCAGCGGCCGCGGGATCGTCAGCAGCCGCACCCAGATGCCCACCAGCGGCAGGTTCAGCACCAGCAGCATGAAGTTGCCGAGGTAGAGGCTGGCGATGAGCCCCCAGACCAGGTCGGGCGCGCGGGAGAAGAGCAGCGGTCCCGGCTGCAGGCCGAACTGCTGGAAGGCGGCGAGCATGATCGCCGCCGTCGCCGACGTGGGGATGCCGAGCGTCAGCAGCGGGACGAGGACCCCCGCGGCCGCGGCGTTGTTCGCCGCCTCCGGCCCCGCCACGCCCTCTATGGCCCCCTTGCCGAACTCCTCCGGCCTGCTCGACAGGCGCTTCTCGAGGCTGTACGACAGGAACGTGGGGATCTCGGCGCCGCCGGCCGGCAGGCCGCCCAGCGGGAAGCCGAGGAGCGCGCCCCTGATCCACGGGCGCCAGGAGCGCGCCCACTCCTCGCGGTTCATCCAGACCGAGCCCCTGATGGCCTCCACCTTGGCCGGCGTGCGGCGCAGCCGCGAGGCGACGTAGAGGGTCTCGCCGACGGCGAAGAGGCCCACGGCCACGACGATCACGCTGATGCCGTCGAGCAGCTCGAGGCTGCCGAGCGTGTAGCGCGCCTGACCGCTCTGCTGGTCGATGCCCACCAAGCCGAGGCCGATGCCGATGAACAGGCTGGTGAGGCCGCGCAGCAGGGACGAGCCCAGCACGGCCGTGACGGTCGTGAAGGCCAGCACCATCAGCGCGAAGTAGTCGGCGGGGCCGAACGCCAGGCCGAGGCGCGCCAGCACCGGCGCCACGAACGTGAGGCCGAGCGTGGCGATCGTGCCGGCGACGAACGAGCCGATGGCCGCCGTCGCCAGCGCCGCGGCGCCGCGGCCTCTCCGCGCCATCTGGTTGCCCTCGATGGCGGTGATGATGCTCGCCGACTCGCCCGGCGTGTTCAGCAGTATCGACGTCGTGGAGCCGCCGTACATGCCGCCGTAGTAGATGCCGGCGAACATGATGAAGCTGCCGATCGGGTCGAGGTCGAAGGTCACGGGCAGCAGCAGCGCCACGGTCAGGGCCGGGCCGATGCCGGGCAGGATGCCCACCATCGTCCCCAGCGTCACGCCCACGAGCGCCCACAGCAGGTTCTGCCAGGTGAGGGCGATCGAGAAGCCGTGGAGCAGCGCCTGGAGCGTCTCGGTCACGCCGCGCTCCTCCTGCCGCGGGCGCGGCGGCGCGAGGACGTTCCCGTGTCGTCGAGAGGCCGGGAGGGCGCCGCCGGGCTCACAGCGGCAGCACCCCGGCCGGCAGCCGCAGCCCCAGCAGCCGCGTGAAGGCGAGGTAGGCGGCCAGGGCCAGGACGAGGCCGACGGCGCCGGACCGCCACAGGCGCCTCTCGCCGAACCCCAGCGCGACGCCGGCGTAGAGCAGCGCCGAGGACAGCACGAACCCGAGCCGACTGACGAGCAGCGCGTGTAGCGCGAGCGCCGCGACGATCACGGCCACGGGCGCCCAGTCGGTGGCGGCGCTCGCCTCGGCGTCCTCGGCCTCCTCCGGCACGCCCCTCACCCCGCGCAGTGCCTGGACGAGGAGCGCCGCGCCGCAGGCCGAGAGCGCTACGCCGACGAGCACCGGGAAGAAGCGCGGCCCGATGCGGGCGTAGGACGGCAGCACCCGCAGCGACAGGGCGCCCTCGAGGAAGAAGCCGCCGAGGCCCAGGACCCCCACGGCGACGAGCAGGTCGCCCCAGGGGAGGGAGCGGCGCCTCGCGCCTACCTCCACGCCGTCACTCGACGAGGCCGATGTCCCGCAGGACCTCCGTCACGCGCGCGTCCTCTTCCTGCAGGTAGGCGACGAACTCGTCGCCGGACATGTAGGCCGGGATCCAGCCGAACTGCTCGAGCTGCTGCTGCCACTCCTCGCTCTGGGCGAGCTGGTCGACGAGCTCGACCAGGCGCTCGCGCGCCTCGTCCGAGATGTCGGGCGGCGCCACGACGCCGCGCCAGTTCGCGAGCTCGAGGTCGACGCCGGCCTCGCGGAGCGTGGGCGCGTCGATGCCGGGGACGGGCTCGGGGGCGGAGATCGCGAGGACGCGCAGGTCGCCTGACTCGATCTGGCCTGCCCACTCGGAGTAGCCCGAGATCCCCGCTGTCACCTGGCCGCCCAGGATGCTGGCCAGCGCCTCGCCGCCGCCCGAGAAGGCGACGTAGTTCACGAGCGTGGGGTCCACGCCGACGGCGTTCGCCAGCAGCCCGGCGAGGATGTGGTCGGTGCCGCCGGCGGAGCCGCCGCCCCAGGAGACGGCGCCCGGGTCCTCCCTGAAGGCGTCGATGAGGTCCTGCAGGGTCTGGTGTGGGCTGTCGGCCGGCACCACGATGACCTCGTACTCGGCGGTCAGCCGGGCGATGGGCGTGGTGTTCGCGAGCGTGACGGGCGAGTCGTTGCTGAGGATCGCGCCCACCATGACCAGGCCCATGACCATCAGCAGGTCCTCGCTGTCGGCCTCGGCCGTGGCGAGCTGCGAGAGCCCGATCGTCCCGCCGGCGCCCGGCACGTTGAAGACCTCGACGTTCTCGACCAGGCCGGCCTGCTGCAGGGCGGTCTGCATGGCCCTGGCCGTGCCGTCCCAGCCGCCGCCGGGAGCGGCCGGCGCCATGATGCGGAGGCTGTCCGGGGGCTGGGCCAGCGCGGACCCCAGGAGCGCGAGCACAGCTACGAGCTTGACGAGCCGGGTGGACCAACTCATGCCGTACCTCCCATGTGCTTGCGACCGGAGTATAGACGCTCCCCACGAGAACGGCCGAGGGGGACGCCCGCGAGAGGCACCGGCCCCGCCGTCGCCGGCCGCCGCGGTGCGAGACGGCCGGGTAGACGGCGCGAGCGCGCGCGCCAGGTTCGACGAGCTGAGCAGCGCCCCCAGCGCCAGAGCCGCGCCGCCCACGAAGGACCTGACCCCGGTGGGCGGTCCGAAGGCCCGCTCGGCCGCGAGGAGCGCCAGAGCGATGCCCGCTCCCACGGCGACGCCGTTCATCGCCCCCAGCAACGTGTCGCGCACGACCTACGGGTACCAACCACGTCCCTGCCCGAGGAGGCGCGCATGCCGACCGGGAGCGGCGTGCGCTCGCGCCACGAGCCGCGGGTCCTGGGCCCTCACTTCACCTTGACGCTCCCTCGGCCGCGGCGATAGCATGGTGTTTGCGTCTGAGCCCGCTCACAAGCGGCGCGCCGAGGTGGCGGAACTGGTAGACGCGCTAGCTTGAGGGGCTAGTGGCCGCAAGGCTGTAGGGGTTCAAATCCCCTCCTCGGCACCACGCGATGCGCCGACGACCACGGTCGTCGGCGTTCTCGTCCCGCGGCGCCGGCGTCGTTCGGGGTCGTCTGGCGCGGTCCGCGGCGCTCGGCACGGAGGGCCCGGCTGGGCTGGTGCCGCGCCGGTCGCGGCAGCCCCGGCGGCCCGTGATAGCCTCGCTCGTGAGCATGCCGCAAGCGAGCGGGGAGTTCCCGTTCAGCTCCTACCGCGCAGGACAGCTCGAGGCGCTCGAGGCGGTGCGGGCGGCCTTCGCCGCCGGCAAGCGCTTCGTCGTCCTCGAGGCGCCCACGGGCTCGGGGAAGAGCGCGATCGGCGTCACGCTGGCGCGCGAGGCGGGCAGCGCGTTCGTGCTCACGGCGCAGAAGGTCCTCCAGGACCAGTACCTGAGGGACTTCGACGACCTCGCGATGATGAAGGGGCGGGCCAACTACCCCTGCCTCGTCGCCGACACGCACGCCGCCGCGGCGCCTTGCCTCACTGGCCGGCGCTTCACCGCCTGCGACGACTGCCCCTACTTCGTGGCGAAGGACGTCGCCATGGCCGCGAACGTCGTGACGATGAACTACGCCTACTTCCTCGCCGAGCTGAACTACGCCGGCGGGTTCGGGAAGCGGGAGCTGCTGGTCCTCGACGAGGCCCACAACACCGAGGCCGCGCTGATGGCCTTCGTGCAGGTCGGCGTGAGCGAGGGCATGCTCACCAGGGCCGGGCTGGCGCGCGCCCTGCCCCCCGACCTCGGCGACGAGGTGGCATTCGACTTCGTCGACGCCCTCCTGCCCGACATGCTCAGGCGCGCGCGACAGATCGACAAGGAGATGAAGGGCGACGCCACCGACGCCGCCGCGGTGCAGCAGCTGCGCGTGCGCCAGTGGCTCGACTCGAGCCACGCCCGGCTGCGGTTCCTGCTCGAGAGCCACGCCAGCGGCGAGGTCGACTGGATCGTGGAGCGGGGCCGGGACCAGCACGGCGCCACCCTGTCGTTCAAGCCAGTCGAGGTCGCGGCCTTCGCCGACGACATGGTGTTCTCGCACGCCGAGCGCGTGCTGTTCATGTCCGCGACGATCCTCGACGCGCCCACGTTCCTGCGGTCGCTGGGGCTGAGCGAGGACGACGCCGCCGTGGTGCGGGTACCCTCCACGTTCCCGGCGTCGCGGAGGCCTCTCGTCCTGCGTCCGTCGGCGCGCCTGACGCGGCGCTACCAGGAGCGCGACCTGCCCCTGCTGGCCGACGCGGTCTCGGAGCTGGCGCGGGACCACGCGGGCGACAAGGGCGTGGTGCACGCGCACTCCTACATGATCGCGAGCTACCTGTCGAAGCACATCGCGCCCAGCGAGCGCTGGCGCGTCGTCACGCACGTCGACGCTGCGGGCCGCGAGGCCGCCCTGGCGAAGCACCTCTCGTCGCCCGACCCGACGATCCTCATCACGCCGAGCATGACCGAGGGCATCGACCTCGCCGACGACCTGGCCAGGTGGCAGGTGCTGTGCAAGGTGCCCTACCCGTTCCTCGGCGACAGGCAGGTGGCGGCGCGCATGGAGCGCGACCGCGACTGGTACGACTGGCGCACCTGCCTCACCGTCGTGCAGGCCTACGGGCGCTCGGTCCGCAGCGCCGAGGACCACGCCGTGACGTACCTCTTGGACGCCGACTTCCCGGCGTTCCTGCGCCGCCAGCGGCACCGCCTGCCCGAGTGGTTCCTGGAGGCCGTCACGGAGTGAGCGCGTGGGGCCCGCGCCCCGCTCCGCACCGGCGCCTAGAAGTGGTCGTTGTGCGGCTTGAAGGGGGGATGCCCGGCCAGCGGCGCGGCCAGGAACGACCTGTGCTCGCCATCCAGTGGATGGCCGAACGCGAACGAGCGGATCGCCATCGCCGCGTCGAAGTCGCTCTCCCGGAGCGGCCTGACGGTGCGGCGGCTCATCCCTCGGCCGCGAAGGGCAGGTGTATGGCCCGCTCGACGACCGTGCGCAGGACCATCGTCGTCTCCGTGCGCTCCACGCCCTCGAGCATGAAGAGGCGGTCGAGGAAGGCGTCGAGCTCGGCCGTCGACTGCGCCCTGACCTTGGCCATGAACGAGTAGACGCCGGCGACGGCGTAGAGCGCCTCCACCTCGGGCAGCGCCTCCAGGCGGGCGACGAGGTCGCGGGCGGGCGTGCGCGGCTGGGGGGCGATCATCACGAAGGCCGTCACGGGCAGCCCCAGCGCCTCGGGGTCGAGGACGGCGCGGAAGCCGCGTATCACCCCCGCCTGCTCGAGCTTGCGCACGCGCTCCCCGACGGCCGGCGCCGACAGGCCGACGGCCTTGGCGAGGCTGGCGTGGCTCGCCCGCCCGTCCTCGCGCAGGATCTCGATGATCCGCCTGTCGACGGCGTCGAAGCGCATGACGAGCGCGAATCTAGCACGGACGAGCGCGCCCGCGGCCCCTGCTATCGTGGCCGCGTGCGTCTCCTGTTCGTCGGCGACGTGTTCGCCACACCCGGGATGGTCGCGGCGACCGCGTTCGTCAGGGAGCGCCGCGAGGAGTTCGACCTCGTCGTCGTCAACGGCGAGAACGCCGCGGGGGGCTTCGGGATCACGCGCCGGCACTTCGAGCAGCTCGTCGAGGCCGGCGCCGACGTCGTCACGCTCGGCAACCACGCCTTCGACCAGACCGAGGTGCTGGCCCTCCTCGAGGAGACGCCGCGCCTGCTGCGTCCGGCGAACCTGCCTGTCGGCACGCCCGGCGTCGGCTCCCACGTCTACCCGTCGCGGGACGGCGGACGCGTCGCCGTCGTGCAGGTCATGGGGCGGATCTTCATGGACCCCGTCGACGACCCGTTCAGGGCCGTCGACGACGCGCTGGAGAGGGTGCCGCCCGGGGTGCCGGTGCTCGTGGACTTCCACGCCGAGGCCACCAGCGAGAAGAAGGTCATGCTGCACCACCTGGCCGGCCGCGTCGCGGCGCTCGTCGGCACGCACACGCACGTGCAGACGGCCGACGAGACCGTGTACAAGGGCACCGCCTACATCACCGACGTCGGCATGACCGGCGTGCAGGGGTCCTCGATCGGCATGCGCTACGAGGACGTCTTCCACCGGCTCGTCACGAAGCTGCCGCGCCGCTACCGGCCCGCCGAGGGACCGGCGACGGTCTGCGCCCTGGCGGTGGAGGTGGACGGCACCCGCGCCACGTCGGTGCAGCGCCTCTGGGTGCCGCAGCGGCGCGAGCAGCCGGTCGGGGGCGAGGCGTGAGGGACGAGCGCAGGGCCGTACCCGCAGCCGCCCACGGGGCAGGGTCCGCGTCGGGCGGCGCCGACGCCGCCGGGCACGCCGCCGACCTCCCGGACCCCGCCGAGCGGGTCCGCCCCGCCGCGCCCGGCGAGGCGCCGGAGGGGTTCGAGCGCCTCCGCGCCGACGTCGACTTCCTCGGCACCTGCCTCGGCGACGTGCTGCGGGAGCAGGAGGGCGAGGGGCTCTTCGCGCTCGTCGAGCGCGTGCGCGGCCTCACGAAGGCCATCCGCGCCGCCCGCGGCGCGGACACCTCGGCCCAGCGCGCCGAGCTCCACGAACTGCTCCGCGGCCTCGAGACGTCCACGGCCGAGAAGCTGCTGCGCGCCTTCACCGTCTACTTCCAGCTCGTGAACCTGGCCGAGGAGGTCCACCGCGTGCGCGTCAACCGCGAGCGCGGCATCTCCGCCACGCGCGAGAGCCCGCGCAGCGAGAGCGTGGCGGCGGCGATCAGGTCGCTGCGCGACAGCGGCTGGTCGGCGGCGGAGGCGCGGCGCTTCGTCGACTCTCTGGACGTGCAGCTCACCCTGACGGCGCACCCCACGGAGGTGCGGCGCTACACGGTGCGGCTCAAGCTCGAGCGCATCTCCGCCGCGCTGCGCCACCTCGGGGAGACCCGCCTGGGCCCGCAGCGACGCCAGGAGCTCGTCGACGAGATCTACGCCGAGGTCACCAGCCTGTGGCTGACGCGCGAGGTCAACGACGAGCGCCCCACGGTCCTCGACGAGGTGAAGAGCGCCCTCTACTACTACCGGCGCTCGCTCCTCGACGCCGTCCCCCGCCTGATGCGCGACGTCGACGACGCCCTCGCGGAGTACTACGGCCCCGAGGGCGGCAGGGGAGGGCAGATGCGCCCCATCGTGCGCTTCCGGTCGTGGATCGGCGGCGACCGCGACGGCAACCCCTACGTGACCCCCGAGGTCACGCGCGAGGCGTACGCCCTGCAGAGCCGGGTCGCGCTGGAACGCTACCTGGCCGACGTCGACCTGCTCGTGCAGCGCCTCTCGCAGCACGAGGACAGGGTCGCGCTGAGCGCGGCGTTCCGCGACGACCTGGCGCGCCTCGACGAGCGGCACGGGGAGAGCCGCCGCTTCCCCGGCGAGCCGTTCCGCCGCAAGCTCGAGCACGTGCACCGCTTCCTGAGCGCCGAGCTGGCGGAGGAGGGCCGCTACCCCGGCGGCGCCGCCGGCTACGCGGACGACCTCCGCCTGGTCGAGGACACGCTGGCGCAGGCGCAGGCCGCGCGCCTGGCCGCCGTGTTCGTGCGCCCGGCCCGCTACCGCGCGGACGCGTTCGGCTTCGCTCTGGCGCCCCTCGACCTGCGCGAGCACTCGACCGTGCACGAGCGCGTGGTCGGCGAGCTGCTCGCGCTCGCCGGCCTGACGCCCGACTACGCCGCGCTGCCCGAAGCCGAGCGCGTGGCTCTGCTCTGCGACGTCCTGGGCTCGCCGCGGCCGCTGGTGCCGCCTTGGGCCGAGCTCTCCGCGGAGACGGCGAAGGCACTGGGCTCCCTGGGAGTGCTGCGCGAGCAGCGCGAGCGCTTCGGCGCGGGCGCGGTGGGCGCGACGATCGTCAGCTTCACGAACGCGCCGTCCGACGTCCTCGAGGCGCTGCTGCTGGCGAAGGAGGCCGGCCTGCCTGACATCGACGCCACCCCGCTCTTCGAGACGCTCGCGGACCTGCGGCGGGCGCCGGAGGTCATGCGCCGCCTCTACGAGCTGCCCGTCTACCGCGACCACCTCGCGCGCCGCGGCGTGCAGGAGGTGATGATCGGCTACTCGGACTCGAACAAGGAGGTCGGGTTCCTGGCCGCGAACTGGGCCCTCTACCAGGCCCAGGAGGGCCTGTCGCGCGTCTCGCGCGAGGCCGGCGTGCCCCTCCGGCTGTTCCACGGGCGCGGCACGAGCATCGGCCGCGGGGGCGGCCCGGCCGGCCAGGCGATCCTGGCCCAGCCGCCCGGGAGCCTGGGCGGCCGCATGCGCATGACGGAGCAGGGCGAGGCGCTCTCCGACCGCTACGCCGACCCCGACCTGGCGCACCGCCACCTCGAGCAGGTCGTGCACGCGTTCATCCTCTCCTCGGCCCGCGACGCCCGCGAGCGCACCGAGCTGCCCGCCTCGTACCGCGAGGCGGCCGAGCGCGTCGCCGAGGCCGGCAGGGCGAAGTACAGGGCGCTCGTCGAGGGCGAGGGCTTCCTCGACTTCTTCAGGTCCGTCACGCCGATCGACGAGATCGGCCGCCTGAACGTGGGGTCGCGTCCGGCAAGCCGCGGGAAGGGCGGCTCGCTCGAGGAGCTGAGGGCGATCCCCTGGGTGTTCGCGTGGACGCAGTGCCGCGCGAACCTCCCCGGCTGGTACGGCGTCGGCACGGGCCTGGCCGCGCTCCCCGACGGGCTCTCCGCCGAGCTCTACCGCGAGTGGCCGTTCTTCCGCACCGTCGTGGACTTCGCGCAGATGAGCCTGGCGAAGGCCGACATGGACGTCTTCCGCAGCTACCTCACGCTGGCGCCGGAGGCGCTGGCCCGCCGCTTCGGCGGAGACGTGCTGGAGGAGTTCGAGCTGTCGGTGGCGCAGGTCGAGCGCGCCGCCGGGGCCCGGCTGCTGGCCAACGACCCCGTCCTCGCGCGGTCGATCGAGCTGCGCAACCCCTACGTCGACCCGATCAGCCACCTCCAGGTCGAGCTCCTGCGGCGCCTGAGAGCGTCACCCGAGGATTCCATCGACAGGCAGCCCCTGAGTTACGCTGTCCGGGTGTCGCTGATCGGCATATCTGCTGGCATGCGGACGACCGGCTGACGTCGACTATCTCACTCCTTCACCCATCTCATCGCGTTCACGAGCCCCGTCCGTAGCCTCAGGAGAGGCTCATGAGGAGTGGTGAATGAACATCTTGGTCAGCGGCGGTCCCGTCCTCGCGGCGATCGTCCTCATCTCGCTGTACGCCGTGTACGTCTTCTTCTACAGGTACTTCAGGCTGCGCGCCGAGCGGACCGACACGTCCGACCTGATGGTGAGGGTCAACGCGGCCGTGCGCGAGCGGGACCTGGAGCTCGCGCTCGCGGCCTGCGAGGAACACGGCGGGCCGGTGGCGCGCGTGCTCGGCGCGGCCCTGATGAAGCTGCCCTACGGGCGCCCGGCGGTCGAGGCCGCCTTCCAGGAGGCGACGATCCAGGAGGAGCAGACGCTGGCGCGCGGCCTGCGTCCGCTGGCGACGATCGCCCAGGTCTCGCCCATGTTGGGCCTGCTCGGCACGGTCACCGGCATGATCATCTCGTTCGGGCAGATCTCCCGCTACGGCACGGGCGACCCCTCGGTCGTGGCCTACGGCGTCCAGCAGGCGCTGGTGACCACGGCCGCCGGCCTGATCGTGGCGATCCCCGTGATCATGGGCCACGCCTACCTCGCCAGCCGCGTCGAGGCGATACTCGTCGAGATCGACAGGCGCCGCGAGGAGCTGATGGGCAACATCGCGCAGGCCGTGGCCTCGCGGCGCGACGACGCGCAGGCGGCCGAGCGCCAGGCGCGCCCGGCGCCGACGCCGCGGGTCCAGGGCGAACCCAGGGCCCGCGAGGAGTCCGACGCTCCCAGGCCGCGCCCGATCGACCTCACGCAGGGTGTCTAGATGACCGTCCGCCGCAGCCGGAGGAGGTCGCTCACGGCCAACGCCACCATGGACCTCACCCCCATGGTCGACGTGGTCTTCCTGCTGATCATCTTCTTCATGCTGACGACGACCTTCATCACCGTCGAGTCCGGCCTGCCGGTCGACCTGCCGCAGGCGCAGACCGCCCAGGCGGCGACGAGCGACCTGCCGACCGTCACGATCAACGGCCTGGGCGAGGTGTTCTTCGGCGGCACCAGGGTGGCCGAGAGCGACCTGCCCGGCCTGGTGCGCCAGGCCATCGCGCAGAGCGGGCAGACGTCCGTCGTGCTGCGAGCCGACAGCGCCACGCCGCACGGCCAGGCCGTGCGGATCATGGACTACCTGCGCCAGGCCGGCGCCGAGCGCATCGTCATCGCGACGGGCGACTGAGGGGCGGCCATGGTCGGGAGGGAGTCGAGCGTGTGGCGGGACCCCGACAAGCGGCGCGCGGCGCTGCTGTCGCTGGTGCTGCACCTCTCGGCGCTGCTCCTGATCCTCTACGTGGTCACGCGCCCCCAGCCGAGGCCGGTGCCCAGCTTCATCGTCATCGAGGTGGGCACGCCCGCCGAGTCCGAGCAGTACACCGAGGCCGCCGCGGCCGAGGAGCCGACGGTCGAGGCCCCGGAGCCGCAGGTGCGGTCCGCGGAGGCCGGGGACCCGCAGGCTCTGGCTGCGCCGCAGCAGGAGACGGCCGACGAGGAGCTCGACCAGGTGACGGTCCAGCCGCCGGCGCCGGAGGCGCCGCCCGCCGTCGCGGCGGCGCCCGAGGAACCGCCGGTCGAGGCCGCGGTCGCGCCGCCGCCCCCGCCGCGTCCCCAGGAGGTAGCCGCCGCGGCGCCGGAGCTGCCCGTCGCCGAGGCGCCGGCCAGCCAGCTACCCGAGGTGGAGCTCGAGGTCCTGCCGAACCGTGAGACCCCGGCCCCCGTGACGATCCCCGAGCCGCAGCTCCAGGCGCAGGTGACCGAGTCGCGGGCGCTGGCGCTGGCGCCCTCCGCGAGCACGGCCCAGGCCCGCGAGGTGACGGCACCCGACGCGACGGCCGCCGTGGCCGAGCCCGTGGACCTGCGCGCGCCCAGCGTCGACGCCAGCGTCGCCTCGACGGTGCCCGTGGCCGCGCCGGAGGTCAGCGCCGCCGTGGCCGAGGCCGTCCCCCTCGACGCCAGCCGCGTCGGCGCCGCGGTGTCCGCGCCGGTGAGCCTGGCGGCGCCCGGCGTCACGGCCAGCGTCTCCGGCACCCGTCGCCTGGCGGAGCCGAGCGTGAGCGCCGTCGTCGGCGCCGGCGTGCCGCTCGACGTGACGCCCTCGGTGCGGGTGGCGAACCCGCGCCCGCTGGAGGCGCCGCGGCTCCGCGCCACGGTCAGGGGCCAGCAGGCGCCCGGCGCCCCGCAGCAGGGCGCGGTGGCCGAGGGCGCGGCCGACGTGCGCGCGACCGTCGAGTCGCCGCGCCAGCCCGGCGGCAACGCGATCAACCCGGGACAGGCCGGCCCGCCCGACCCCGACGCGACGGTGGCCGCGCGCGGCCTGGCCGCCGGTCCCGATGGCGTCGGCGAGGGCGACGGTGCCCGCCGACCGCCGTCCCCGCCGCCCATGGCCGAGCAGCGCGACAGGGCGCTGGCGGTGGTGATCGACAACGCCAACGGCTACCCGCAGAGCGGCCTGGCGCAGTCGAGCATGGTCGTCGAGATGCCCGTGGAGGGCGGCATCACCCGGCTCCTGGCGTTCTTCGACTCCCAGGACCCGCAGCGTGTCGGGCCCGTCCGCAGCGCCCGGCCGTACTTCGTCGACCTCGCCCAGCGCAGCCAGGCCGTGCTCGTCCACGACGGCGGCTCGCCGGACGCGATGGTCAGGATCGCGCGCGCGACCGTGCCCACGCTCAACGCCTACACGTCCGGAGACCTGTTCGCGCGCTCGGACGAGCGCTCGGCGCCTTACAACCTCTACTCGGCAGGCTCCGACCTCAGGCAGGCCGTGAACCGCATCGCCCCCGAGCGGGTCCGGCTCGTCGCCAGGGCCGTCTACAGCCCGTCAGAGGAGGCGCGCGGCGTGGCCGAGGTGACCGTCAGCTACGGCGCCTACACGTCAGGCTTCCGCTTCAACGAGACCACCGGCCGCTACCGCTGGGTGCGCGCCGGCGAGCCGGCGGTGCAGCCAGACGGCCAGGTGCTGGAGACCCAGGCGGTGCTGGTCGGCGACATCCAGGTCGCGCCGATCCCCGACGACGACGCCGGGCGTCTCTACATACCGCTCGAGGGCGGGCCCGCCACCCTCTACCTCTCCGGACGCGCCGTCGACGGCACCTGGGAGGTCGTTGACGGCAGCGGCATAGGCTTCGTGAGCGAGTCTGGCCAGCGCATCGACCTGGCCGGCTACAGGACCTGGGTGGTCCTCAGCCCGAACTACGAGACGCGCGCCGAGCGCTGACGGCCCGGGCGCGCGGCGCCGCGCGGCACCGCCGACGACTCGCGGCGTGCCCCGCGGACTGCGCCGGGCTTGACAGGGGGAAGCCGCCGGGCTAACTTAACCACCACGCTAATTAACGAGGAGGTTAAACAAGTGCCCGCCGCCGACCAGCTGAGCCTGACGTTCGCCGCCCTGGCCGACCCGACGCGCCGCGCCATCCTCGCGCGCCTCGCGCGGGGCGAGGCCACGGTGAACGAGCTGGCGGCACCGCTCAGCATCAGCCTCCCCGCCGTGTCCCGGCACCTGAAGGTGCTCGAGCGCGCCGGGCTCATCTCCCGCGGACGCGTGGCCCAGAAGCGCCCCTGCCGACTCGAGCCGGAGGGCCTCGAGCTGGCCGGTCGTTGGCTCAGGGGGCGGCGCGAGGAGTGGGAGGCGAGCATGGACAGGCTGGAGGAGCTGCTCAGGAACGCAGAGGACCTGCCCGACTAGCGGGCAGGACGACCGAGAAGGAGAAGGGTAAGACATGACCGACACGCAGACGATGCCGACCGCCCGCCACGAGCTCGTGCTCGAGCGCGTCTTCGACGCCACCCCCGACCGCGTCTACAGGGCGTGGACCGACCCGGCGGTGCTGAAGAAGTGGTTCGCGCCGAAGCCGTTCACCACGCCCATCGCCGAGCTCGACGTGCGCCCGGGGGGCTCCAGCACGATCGTGATGCGCGGGCCCGACGGCAAGGACTACCCGAACCGCGGCGTCTACCTCGAGGTCGTGCCGGGCCGGCGCCTCGTCTCGACCGACGCCTACGTGAGCGCCTGGGTGCCGTCGGAGCAGCCCTACATGACCCTGGACCTCAGCTTCGAGGACCTCGGCGACGGCAGGACCAAGGCTACCTACCGCGTCAGGCACTGGTCCGCCGAGGCCCAGGAGGAGCACGTGCAGAGGGGCTTCTACGAGGGCTGGGGCAAGTGCGCCGACCAGCTCGCCGAGCTGTTCGCCGGCGGCGAGGCCTGAGGCCCTAGACCGCCGCTCCCGGCGGTGCCAGGCTGAGGCGTGGGGCAGGAGGCGGCGTGGACGACCACGGGAGCTCGCAGGCGGAGTGGGTGGACAGGACCGACGAGGTCGCGTCGCGCATGGAGGCGCTCAGCCAGGCCCTGGCGGACGAGCGCGCGCGGCGCTCCGCGGGCGGCGGGACGTTCGCGCCGCCCGCGGAGGCCGAGGAGGGCCGCGTCGTGGGCCTCGCGGTCCTGGCCGCGGTGGTCGCTGCCGAGGCGGAGGAGTTCTTCGGCCCGCTCAACGAGACCTGCCGCGGCTTCGACATCACCACCCCGCTGCGCATCGCCCACTTCCTGGCGCAGACGGCGCACGAGTCCGCCCTCTACACGGTCCTCGTCGAGAACCTCAACTACAGCGCTCGCGGCCTGCTCGCCACCTGGCCGCGGCGCTTCGACGCGGCGCGCGCCGAGGCGTACGCGCGCCAGCCCGAGCGGATCGCGAACTACGTCTACGCCGACAGGATGGGCAACGGGCCGGAGGCGTCGGGCGACGGCTGGCGCTTCCGCGGACGCGGCATCCTCCAGGTGACGGGGAGGCAGACGTACCGCGACGTGGGCGGGTCCCTCGGCGTCGACCTCGAGGCCGCGCCCGACCTGCTGGCGACCCCGCGCTTCGCGTCCCTCGCGGCGGGCTGGTACTGGCGGTCGCGCGGCATCAACGCCCTCTGCGACCGCGACGACCCGGTCGCCGTCACGGAGGCCGTGAACGGCGGACGGCACGGCCTCGAGGAGCGCATCAGGCTGCTGGGGCTGGCCAAGGCGGCGTTGAGCGCCCCCGACCCCGACGTGCAGGCGTGACGCGGCCCCGGACGGACCCGGCGCGCGGGCCGGGCCGCGGCGCCTCCCGCCGCTCGTCCCCGCCTCGCACGGCCCGGCGGCACTTGCGGTCTACGGCTCCCGCGGGATCAGCTCGTCGAAGAACAGGCCCTTGAGGCGCAGGCGGTAGCCGTCCTCGCGGACGTCGGCGTCGAGGTAGACGTACTCGTCCCTGTGCCCGTTCGTGTCGAGGAGCAGGGCTCGGCCCTGCGAGGCGACGTTCACGCCGCCGCGCACGGGCGTGTGGCCGTAGACGCCCAGGCGGTAGCCGGTGCCCTCGAGGAAGTCGCGGTCCTCCTGGATCCAGCGCCGTCGGTTCTCGAGGTAGAAGCCCTGGTCGAAGGTGTTGTGCTCGGGCAGCGGGCCCACGTGCGCCAGGTGCAGCCCGTCGATGACGAGCTCGTACGGCCACGAGAGGATCCACTCCTTGAGGTCGGGGTCCATCGGGTTGCCGTGGCCGGGCTTCCACTCCAGGTGGGCCACGTCGTCGGTGCGCAGCGGTCCCTGGTCCTCGGTGACCGCGTTGAAGTCGTGGTTGCCCATGAGGATCACCATGCGGTCGTCCGGCACGCGGTCCTGGAAGCCCTTGACCTCGCGCAGGAAGCGCTCCTGGGCCTTCTCCGCGCGCTCCAGGTGTCGGGGGTTGTACTCGTCGTAGCGCCTGACGTTGATCAGCTCGGCGTAGCGCTCGCGGCTCTTGGCGTGGACGAGGTCGCCGAGCAGCACGAGCTTGACGTCGCCATCGCGCAGCTCGTCCGTGGGGCGGTTCCGCTCGTCGGCGAGCCCCGCGTCGCGCAGCATCGTCCAGAGCTTCTCGGGCTGTACGTGGATGTCGCCTACGACGACGAGGCGCACGACAAGTCCTCGGTTCCGCTTCGCCCGTCCACCGCTCGGCTACCCGTCGTCAGCGCTGCGCCGTGGCCTCGAGGAGCGGCAGCGGGTCGACGGTGTCGCCGGCCACCCTGACCTCGAAGTGGAGGTGGGAGCCGGTCGAGTTGCCGGTGCTCCCGACCAGCGCGATCGTGTCCCCGGCCGCGACCACGTCGCCGACGTTCACCAGCACCTCGGACGCGTGAGCGTAGTAGTACTCGGTGTCGCCGTCCTCGACGATGACGAGGTAGCCGTAGCCGCCGTACCAGCCCGCGTAAGTGACGGTGCCGGGCGCGGCGGCGACCACCGGGTCGCCGGTGTGGCCGTCGATGTCGACGCCGCCGTGCCAGTTCGAGCCGTTGATGCGCAGCGACCGGTAGCCGTAGCGGGAGGTGATGGTGCCGACGAGCGGCCAGATCAGGCCGGTCACGGCGGGCGGCGTGGCCGCGTCGCCGGTGACGGCGCGTCCCGCCGCGATCTCGTTGCCCGGCACGATGCGGAGCTGCTGGCCGGCGAAGATGCGCTCGCTCTTCAGGCCGTTGGCGCTCATGATCGCGGCCACCGTCGTGTTGTGGGCCCGCGCCAGCGTCCACAGGGTCTCGCCCTTCTGGACGGTGACGGTCTGGGCGACGGCGCCGCCGACGTCGCGTCCGCCGGCGGCGTACTGGCCGGGCACGACCAGGCGGTGGCCCGGGTTGATGACCGTGGCGAGGGTGATGCCGTTGGCGTCGGCGATGGCCTGCGGGGTGGTGCCGTAGGCGCGCGCTATCGACCAGAGGCTGTCGCCCGGCATGACCTCGACGACGAGCGGCTCGAGCGCCTTGTCGCCGGCGTCGAGCCGCAGCACCTGCCCGGGGTGGATCAGGGTGCCGTCGAGGTCGTTGAAGGCGATGAGGTCGGAGACGCTGACCCCGTGCGCCAGCGCGATGTCGTAGAGCGTGTCACCGGCCTGGACGGTGACGGTGCGCGCCGGCGCCGCGGGCGCCGCGCTCCCCGGGAGCCGGAGGACCTGGCCCGGCCTGATCTGGTCGCCGGTGAGGCCGTTGAGCTCCTTGAGCGTCGCGACGTCGGTACCCGCTCGCTGCGCGATGCTCCAGAGGGTGTCGTGTGGTTGGACCGTTACCGATTGGGCGTAGGCAACCGAGGTCGCCAAGGCACAGAGGCAGAGGAGGGGAAGGAGGCGCCCGGCTGACATTGCCAGCCAAGATACCAGAAGCGGCGCTCTATTTTACAAGAGGTTCTTCATTGCTTCCGTGACGCTGACGACGGAACGTGAGGGCGGCATGTGAGCCGGGGAGCGTCGGCCCGCGGTCGTCCGTCGCGCGGGTCGCGGGGAGGTCCTCCCGACGGGTCTCAGGGCCGTCCGTCGCGCGGGTCCAGCACGGTGTTGAACATCTCGCGCGACCCGAGTTCCATCATGATCAGGTAGAAGTTCTCGATGTCGAGGTCGTCGGCGACCCCGTGGATGATGCGGAACTGCAGCCGGGCGGCCTCACGCTCCAGATCGGCTGTGGGCACCTGGGCGAAGCTAGGCATGGCCGATATGTAGCAGCGGCGGTCTTACGGGACACTTAACCGGCGGTGATCCTCGTGCCGCCGCCGGCCAGCGCCCGCTCGACGCCGTCCGCGTGCCGCCCGTCGGCCACCACCGCGAACGACGCCCCGCGGGACAGGGCCTCCAGCGCCGCCTCGACCTTCGGGACCATGCCGCCGGCGATGCGCCCGTCGGCGATGCGGGCGAGCGCCTCGTCGCGCGTGAGCTCGCGCAGCAGGCTCGCGGGGTCGGAGGGGTCGTCGAGGACCCCGGGGACGTTCGTGAGGAAGCACACGCCCTCGCCGACCGCGCCCGCCACCGCGCCGGCGACCTCGTCGGCGTTGACGTTCAGGGCCGGTCCGGCCTCGCGCGGCGCGTCGCCGAGGGCCCCGCTCGCCTCGGCGTCAGCGGACGGAGCCTCCCCGCCCGCGTCGCTCCCGCTCGCGGCGCCGGCACGCGGTAGCTCCCGCGCCACGCTGGCGACGACGGGCACCAGTCCCGCCGCGCGCAGGGCCAGCAGGACGCGGGCGTCAACGCTGCGCACGTGGCCGACGCGGCCCAGCTCCGGCTCGGCCGCGGCGGCGCCGAGCAGGCCGGCGTCGCGTCCCGTGAGGCCCACGGCGGGGCCGATCTCCTCGGCGAGGCGCTTGCCGAGCACCGTCAGCACGTCCTCGACGACGCTCATCGCCTCCGGCGTGGTGACGCGCAGGCCGCGCACGAAGCGGTGCTCGATGCCGCGCGCGTCGAGGGCCGCGGCGATGAACGGCCCGCCGCCGTGCACGACGACCGGCGGCGTGCCCCGCGCGGCCAGGCGCCTGATGCCGGCGGCGACGGCGGCCCTCGTCGCCGGGTCGGTCATGGCGTTGCCGCCGTACTTGACGACGAGGCTCACGGCAGGGAGCCTACAACGCGCGTGATAGGTTGGCCGGGGCCGCCCGTCGCGGCCGCTCGTGAGGATGGACATAGCCTTCGGGACAGACGGCTGGCGCGACGTCATCGCCGCCGGCTTCACCTTCGCCAACGTCAGGCGCGCCGCCGCCGCGTACGCCGACCACCTCGCCGCGCGCGGCGGGGGCCTCGTGCTGGTCGGCTACGACACGCGCTTCCTCGGCCGCGAGTTCGCCGAGCAGGCGGCGGCGGTCCTGGCTGCGCGCGGCCTGGAAGCGCGGGTCAGCGCCGACTATCTGCCCACGCCGGCGCTGTCGTTCGCCGTCAGGCGCTACGGCGCCGCCGGCGGCGTGATGATCACGGCCTCCCACAACCCGCCCAGGTACGGCGGCTTCAAGCTCAAGGGGCCCTACGGCGGCACCGCCACGCAGGCGATCTACGAGGACGTCGCCGCCCGCGTGCCGGCCGGCCCGGTGCCCGAGGGCGGCGGGAGCTTCGGCGCCTTCGACGTGCGCGACGAGTACTACGGCGCGCTCTCCGCACTCATCGACCTGGAGGCCCTGCGTGCCGCGGCGCCGCGCGTCGTCCACGACGCCATGGGCGGCGCGGGCGCCGGCTGGCTCGCCGGCTTCGCCGCCCGGACCGGCGCGCTGGAGGTCGTCGAGGTGCGGGGCCGGCCAGACCCGCTCTTCCACGGCGTGAACCCCGAGCCGATCCCCGCCAACGTGGTCGCGACGGCGGAGCTGATGGCCGACGCCGCCGAGCGCTCCGGCGGGCCCGTCTTCGCCGCGGTCACGGACGGCGACGCCGACCGCCTCGGCGTGGTCCTGCCCGGCGGGGGGTTCTTCGACGCCCACCAGGTGTTCGCCGTGATGCTCGACCACCTGCACCGCAAGGGCGGCCGCGGCCGGGTCGTCAAGACGTTCACGGTCAGCCGCGTGATCGAGCGGCTGGCGGCCTCGCGCGGGCTGCGCGTGACCGAGACGCCCGTGGGCTTCAAGCACATCGTCGACGCGATGCTCGGCCCCGGCGAGCCGGTGCTGATAGGCGGCGAGGAGTCGGGGGGCATCGGTCTGTCTGCCCACCTGCCCGAGCGCGACGGCCTGGCGAACGCCCTGGTGCTGCTGGAGGCAGCCGTCGCCTCGGGCGAGGGCCTGGCCGAGGCGTTCGCGCGCCTCGAGCGCGAGACCGGCTGGCGCCACGCCTACGACAGGCTGGACCTGCACCTCGGCGGCGAGGAGGCGATGGCCGCGGTGCGGGAGCGTCTCGCGGACCCCCCGACCGCGATCGCCGGCTGGCGCGTGGAGAGCGCCGAGGACCTCGACGGGCTCAAGCTGAACCTGGAGAGGGGCGGCGAGGTCGCCGCGTGGGTCCTGTTCCGCGCCAGCGGCACCGAGCCGCTGCTGCGCGTCTACTGCGAGGCGCCCACGCCCGCTGACGTGGCGGCCGTGCTGGCCGCGGCCCGGGAGCTGGTCGCGTCGTAGCCGCGTTCGGCGCCAGGTGTCCGCGCGGGCGGACGCCGCCGCCAGGACGTCGCCGCGGGGACGTCCGCCCGCCGGACCGGCCTCACAGCGCGATCAGGTGCTTCGGGCTCCGCGACAGGACCTCGTGGCCGTCCTCGGTGACCAGGACCAGGTCCTCGATGCGCAGGCCGGTGAAGCCGGGGACGTAGACGCCCGGCTCCACCGTCACCACCATGCCGGGGCGAAGCACGTCTTCGGAGCGCTGCGACAGGCGCGGTCCCTCGTGCACCTCGAGCCCCGTGCCGTGACCGAGGCTGTGGGCGAACGCCTCCGCCAGCCCGTTCCTGGCCAGCGCGTCGCGCGCCACGGCGTCGAGCTCGCGGCCGCCCTTGCCGGGCGCCACCGCCGCCACGGCCGCCTCCTGCGCCTCGAGCACGGCCTCGTACATGCGGCGCTCCTCGGGCCCGAGCTCGCCGACCGCGACCGTGCGCGTCATGTCGGCGTGGTAGCCGCGGAACGCGGCCCCGAAGTCCATCGTGACCAGCTCGCCGCGCCCGATGCGCTTCTGCGACGCCGTGCCGTGCGGCATGGCCCCACGGACGCCGGAGGCCACGATGGTGTCGAAGCCCGGCCCGTCGGCGCCCGCGAGGCGCATGGCGCGCTCGAGCTCCAGGGCGACCTCAGCCTCGGTGACGCCCTCGCGCACGAACTCGAGCACGGCCGCGAAGGCCGCGTCCGTGATGCGGGCGGCCTCGCGCAGCATGTCCACCTCGTGCGGACGCTTCACCAGGCGCTGCTCCGCGACGAGGCCCTCGAGGGGCACGGGCGCGGCGCCGAGCAGCTCGGTGAGCTTGGCGTTGCGCTTCAGCGTGACGTGCTCGGCCTCCACGCCCAGCCGCAGGCCGCCCGCCAGCTCGGCGAGGCGCGCGTCGGCGTCGGCACCGACGACGATCTCGTAGGGGACCAGCGCCTCCTCGGCGGCCTGGGCCGTGTAGCGCCCGTCGGTGAACATCACGGCCGCGTCCGGCAGCACCAGCAGCGTGGCGTCCTCGGGCGAGGAGAAGCCGGTGAGGTACCTGACGTTCGCCGGGTAGGTGACGAGCATGGCGTCGACGCCGCGCTCCCTCATCGCGCCCCTGAGGACGTCGAGCGCCTCGTCCACGTGGGCCTTGGCAGGGTCTGCGATGGTCATGGTCTCTCCTGGCCGCACGCGGCGACTATCGCGAGGAGGTCAGAGGTCGAGAGGCTGGCGCCGCCCACGAGGCCGCCGTCCACGTCCGGCTGGGCGAGCAGCTCGGCGGCGTTCGCGGGCTTCATGCTGCCGCCGTAGAGCACCCGCACGTCGCCCCCTCCGGGCAGCAGCTCGCGCAGCTCGGCGCGCACGGCCGCGCACATCTCCTGGGCGTCGGCGGCGGTGGCGTTGAGGCCCGTGCCGATCGCCCACACGGGCTCGTACGCGACGACGAGGCGGTCGGGGGACGGCAAGACGAGGCCCTCCAGCGCGCCGCGGAGCTGGCCCAGCACCACGCCCATGGCCTCCCCGGCGTCGCGCTGCTCCCGCGTCTCGCCCACGCACAGCACCGGGACGAGCCCCGCCGCCAGGGCGCACCGCACCTTGGCGCGCACCAGCTCGTCGTCCTCGCCGTGGTACTGCCGGCGCTCGGAGTGCCCCACGACCGCGTAGGCGGCCCCGGTGTCGGCGACCATCGCCGCCGAGACCTCGCCGGTGTAGGCGCCCTCCTCGTGCGCCGACACGTCCTGCGCGCCCAGGGCGACGGCGGTGCCGAAGGTCAGCCGCGCCATGCCGGGCAGGTGCGTGTACGGCACCATCAGCGCGACGTCGCAGGGCAGCGGCTCCAGCGCCTCCAGCCCGGCCAGCAGCTCGCGCGTCCAGGCGGCCGCCTCGCTGGGCAGCTTGTGCATCTTCCAGTTGCCCGCTATCAGCGGCCGGCGCATGGGGGTGACGATAACCCAGAGGCTAGCCCGTCGGCCGACCGGGGTGGGGCTCGCCGACCACCTGCCGGCCCTCCGCGGGGCGCCTCGCGTCGAAGCGGCCCCCTCGCCGACGAGGGGTCCGCGCCACGGCCCCCCTCGGCCAAGGGGAAGCGGCGCGACCGGTGAGGGTCGCGCCGCTCTGCATGGGGCTCATCGCCGCCGAGCTCAGGCGACGACGCCGGCCTCCTCCTTGCGCCGCTGGCGCGGGCGCGGCTTGCCGCTGGGGCCGAGCTGGCGGCCGCGCTTCTCGAGCGCGGCGAGGCCGCCCACCAGGGCGACGTCGAGGGCCTGGTCGATGTCCTCGACCGGGTGCAGCTCGAGCGAGCGCACGAGGTGCGGGGCGATGTCCTTCATGTCGGCCTCGTTCTTCTCGGGGAAGACGATGTGCTTGATGCCCGCCCGCTTCGCGCCCAGGATCTTCTCCTTGAGGCCGCCGATGGGCAGCACCCGTCCGCGCAGCGTGATCTCGCCGGTCATGCTCACGTCCTTGCGGACGGGCGTGCCGGTGAGGGCGCTGATCAGCGAGGTCGCGAGGGCCAGGCCGGCGCTCGGACCCTCCTTGGGCGTGGCGCCCGCGGGCACGTGGATGTGGATCTCGCGCTCCTCGAGGTCCTTCGTGGAGATCCCGAAGCGGTCGGCGCTCGACTTCGCGTAGGTGAGCGCGGCGCGCGCCGACTCCTTCATGACGTCGCCGAGCTGGCCGGTGAGCACGAGGCCGCCCTTGCCTGGGGTGATCGACGTCTCGACGAAGAGGATGTCGCCGCCCACGGGCGTGTAGTACATGCCGGTCGCGACGCCCACGAGGTCGTCGTCGGCCTCGGACTCCGGCGTGAAGCGCTGGGCGCCGAGGTACTGCTCGAGGCTGCGCTCGGTGATGCGCACGCGCTTGGCCTCGCCCTGCGCGATGCGCCGCGCGGCCTTGCGGGCCAGCGTGCCGATGAGCCGCTCGAGGTTGCGGACGCCGGCCTCGCGCGTGTACGAGGTGATCACGCGGCTGATGGCGCCGTCGGTGATGGTGACCTGCTCGGGCTTGAGGCCGTTCTCGACGAGCTGCCTGGGGAGCAGGTAGCGCTTGGCGATCTCGAGCTTCTCCTGCTCGATGTAGCTGGAGAACTCGATGGCCTCCATGCGGTCGTAGAGGGCCTCGGGGATCTGCTGCTCGTAGTTCGCTGTGGCGATGAACAGTACCTCGGAGAGGTCGAAAGGCACGCCCAGGTAGTGGTCGACGAAGTTCGCGTTCTGCGCCGGGTCGAGCACCTCGAGCAGCGCCGAGGACGGGTCGCCCTGGAACGAGGAGCCGAGCTTGTCGACCTCGTCGAGCAGGAAGACGGGGTTCTTCGCGCCCGCCTGCCTGATGCCCTGGAGGATGCGGCCGGGCATCGAGCCGATGTAGGTGCGCCTGTGCCCGCGGATGTCGGACTCGTCGCGCGCGCCGCCGAGGCTGATGCGCACGTACTCGCGCCCGAGGGCCTTGGCGATCGACTGCGCGATGCTGGTCTTGCCGACCCCGGGGGGGCCCACGAACAGCAGGATCGGGCCCTTGTTGACCTCGAAGGCGTCTAGCTCGCCGCGCTGCGCGCGCTCGGCCTTGAGCTTGCGCACGGCGAGGTACTCGAGCACGCGGTCCTTGACCTTCTCGAGGCCGTAGTGGTCCTCGTCGAGGATGCGCGCGGCCTCGGCGAGGTCGAGGCGGTCCTCGGTGCGCTTGTTCCACGGCAGCTCGACGATCGTCGTGAGGTAGGTGCGGATCACCGACGCCTCGGCGGAGTCGGGGTGCATGCGCGCCAGCCGGTTCAGCTCGCGCTGGGCCTCCTTCATGACGATCTCGGGGAGCTCGAGGGCCTCGAGCTTCTCGCGGAAGGCCTCTACCTCGTCCTCCTCGTCGTCGGAGCCGGAGAGCTCCTTCTGGAGCGCCTTGATCTGCTCGCGCAGGAAGTACTCGCGCTGGTTGCGGTCGATCTCGTCCTTGACCTCGCGCTGGAGGCGGCGCTGCGTCTCCTGCAGCTCGATCTCGGTGTCGATGAGGATGAGGACCTTGCGCAGGCGCTCGGTCACCGTCGGGGCCTCGAGGACGGCCTGCTTGTCGGCCAGCTTGAAGTCGAGGTGGTACGCGACGTAGTCGGCGAACTGGCCGGGGTCCTCGAGGTTCATGACGAACTGCGCGACCTCGCTCTGGACCGTGCGGCTGCCGGACTCGACGAGGTCCTTGAACTTCTCGCGGAGCTCGCGGAAGGTCGCGACGAGCTCGACCTCGTTGCCGTCGGGCACCTCGCGGGTCGAGACGACGGCCTCGATGAGCCCGCCCTCGTGCTTGTACTCGTGGATCGTCACGCGGGCGAAGGCCCTGACGAGCATCTGGATCGTGCCGTCCGGGTTCTTCTTCATCCGCATGATGTTGCAGGCGGTGCCCACCTGGAAGAGGTCGTCCGGGGTGGGCTCCTCGACGTCCCTGTCCTTCTGGCTGACGATGATGATCGTGCGGTCGCGGTCGAGGGCGGCGTTGATCGCCCTGATGCTCACGGGCCTGCCGGCGTCGATCGGCATGACCATCGTCGGGTAGAGCACCGAGCCGCGCACCGGGCAGACCGGTACGGGCTGCTGGAACTCGAAGTCAGTGCCTGGCTCGGCCATGTTGGTCACCTTATCCGAACGGGCTGGGAAGAACGGTGTCGCCCCGGCGCGTTGGCGCCGCCCTTAGGCGCTGCGGCCGGAGTCACTTGAGCGCGCACGGCTCAAGTTTACTAGATGCAACTGACTCAGATATGGGGCGCCCGACACGCCCGTCGCTGGGGTGCCCCGCCGACGGGCGGGCGCAGGGAACTATAACCCCCCGTGGTAACTTGGCGCGTCATGAAGGACGCCCTAGGGGCGCTGTCCCGCTCGCTTCGCACGGTCATCGACACGCTGGCGCCCGGCTTCGAGGGCGACGTCCCGCTGCAGGAGGTGCCGGCAGACAAGCCCGGCGACTACGGCACCCCGGTGGCCTTCGCGCTCGCCCGCACGCTGCGGCGTCCGCCGCCTGAGATCGCCGCCGACATCGTCGCCAGGCTCGAGCTGCCCGAGGGCGTCGCGTCCGCCGCAGCGGTGGGCCCCTACATCAACTTCGTCCTCGACCCGGGGGCGTTCGTCGCCGAGGTGGCGGCGGGCCCGCGCGCCCCTCAGGCGGCCGAGCGGCGCAAGGTCGTCGTCGAGCACACCAGCGTGAACCCGAACAAGGAGGCCCACGTCGGCCACCTGAGGAACATCGTGCTGGGCGACGCCACGGCCCGCATCCTGCGCGCGGTGGGCCACGAGGTCGAGGTCCAGAACTACATCGACGACACGGGACGTCAGGCAGCCGAGAGCATCTTCGCCGTGACCTACTTCAACGCCAGGCACGACGCCCCCGGCAGCTCCCCGCAGCGCAAGTACGACCACTGGCTCGGCGAGCTCTACGTGCGCCTCGGCCAGGCCAAGGAGCACGACGGCGAGGCGATCGAGCGCGGCGTCAACGAGGTCATGCACCGCCTCGAGCGCGGCGAGCTGCGGCACGAGGTCGAGAGGGTCGTGAGGGCGCAGCTCGAGACGTTCAACGCGCTGGGCGCCGAGTACGACCTGCTCGTCTGGGAGTCCGACGTCGTCCAGGCCGGCTTCCTCCACCGCGGCCTCGAGGTGCTCGAGAACAGCCGCTACACGCACAGGCCCACCGAGGGCAAGTACGCGGGCGCGCTGGTCATGGACGTCTCGTCGTTCCTGCCCGGCCTCGAGGAGCCGAACGTCGTCCTCGTGCGCTCCGACGGCAACGCGATGTACGTGGCGAAGGACATCGGGTACCAGTTCTGGAAGGCGGGCCTGTTCGAGGGGCTCACCTTCACGCGCTTCGCCGTGCAGCCGTCCGGCGCGCCGCTCTACTCCTCGAGCCCACTGGGCGAGCCGCACCCCGACGGGCGCACCTTCGCGCACGCGGACGAGATCATCAACGTCGTCGACGTGCGCCAGAGCCACCCGCAGACGATCGTCCGCACCGCCCTCGCCCTCGCCGGCGACCCGCGCGCCGAGAAGGCCTACCGCAACTCGCACCACCTCGCCTACGAGGTCGTGACGCTCGAGGGCCGGCCGATGAGCGGGCGCAAGGGCATCACGCTGTCGATAGACGAGGTCACGGTCGAGGCGACGCGGCGGGCACGCGCCGTGGTGGAGGAGAAGAACCCCGGACTGGCCAGCGTCGACGAGGTCGCCAGCGCCGTCGGCATCGGCGCCCTGCGCTTCGCGATGCTCAAGACCGAGGCCAGGAAGACGATCGACTTCCGCTGGGACCAGGCCCTCTCGCTGCAGGGCGACTCGGCGCCGTACGTGCAGTACGCCCACGCCCGGGCCTGCAGCATCCTCCGCGCCGCCGAGTCGGCCGGCCTGACCCTGGCCGAGGCGGAGAGGTCGGCGGACTTCGGCGCCATGGGGCGGCTCGAGGTGCGCCTGGCGCAGGTCGTGGCGCGCTACCCGCGGGTCGTCGAGGCGGCCGCCGAGGAGCTGGCGCCTCATACGGTCGCGCAGTACGCTCTCGACCTGGCCACGGCCTGGAACGCCTACTACAACCACAAGGACGCTGCCGGACGGCCGGACACGCAGGTGCTGCGGGCCGAGCCGGGGCTGCGCGAGGCCAGGCTGCTGCTCGTCGACGCCGTGCGGCGCACGCTGGAGGCCACGCTGGGCCTGCTGGGGGTGCGGGCGCCGGAGGAGATGTGAGGCGGACCGGCCCCGCGATCGGGGGCACGGCTCGGGAGGACGGAGGCGTATGATGCCCGACATGGACAACGAGCCCCGGCCGCGCTTGGGCGACGGCCGCTTCCTGGTTCCCACCGTCCTGGGCGTCCTCGGGTTGCTGTTCGCTCTGTCGGCGCTGCCGTTCGAGCCGTCACCCTCGAAGCTGGTCCTCAACATCATCGCCCTGGTCATGCTCGCCGCCGCCGGCGCCGGCCTCGCCGTGGCGCTGGAGGGCGCGAGGCGCCGCAAGGCCCCCGAGCTGCCCGAGTAGCCGGGCGCGGCGTCCCGAGCGGCCTCGCGGCGCACGGGCGCCCGGCACGCGCCGCTAGGACGCGTCCGGCGGTCCGCTAGCCCCGCTCCATCTCGTCCAGCACAGCGTCGGCGGCGAGGGACGCGGCGCGCGCGTGCTCCCCGAACGCCGCGCGCGCCGTGGGCGCCTCGCGGGCCAGGACGTCGGCGCGGTAGGCCTCGTCGCTCACCAGGCGCGCGACCACGGCGCGCAGGTCGGCGGGGCTCGCGGCGGCGGCCATGCCGCCCGTCCACCACAGGTCCGCGCCGTCCTCGACGACCTGCACCGCCGGCACGCCCAGCGCGATCGCCTCGGGCAGCAGCGTCGAGAAGGTGCCCACGACCACGCTGGCCCCCCGTACGGCGTCGTAGGGGTCGGGCGACGCGTCGAGCATGTCGTCGGTGAGGAGGCCGTCCGCCCGCGCGCCTTCGTAAACCGAGCGCGGCTCGCGCGGGTGCGGCCTCACGCGGACCCTCACGCCAGGCAGCTCCCTCAGCGCCCCCAGCGCCGTGCTCAGGGCGCGTCGGGAGACCTCGGGGTCGCCGTTCGTGCCGGCCACAAGCACCACGGGGGCGTCGTCGACGGTGGCGGGGCCCACCCTCCCGGCGCCGGCCAGCCGCGGGTTCCCCACCACGACCGCCGCCGGCGGGTCGGGGAAGCGCGCCAGCTCCTCGCGCGAGGCCTCGCCCCACAGCATCACGAGGTCGGCGCCGTGGAAGTCGTGGGTCGGCCACTCGCCGCTGAAGAGCCCGTGCTGCAGCAGCACGACCCGCGGCCTCGGCCGGGCGCGCGTCGTCTCCACGCCGGCGCGCAGGCCGGGGTCGGTCATGAAGTGCAGGCCCAGCACGACGCGCGGACGCACGTCCTCCAGCGCGGCCCGCGACGTCGCCTCCTGCCAGGCGTAGTTGTGCAGCAGGAGCGCGAGGGCCGCCCTGCCCTCGGCGTCGAGGCCGTGCCGCGCGGCGAAGCGGCGGGCGTGGCCGGTCAGGACCGCCCAGCGCGCCCTGGCCGCGGCGTACGCGCGCGGTCCGGCGTAGGAGCCCAGGCGCAGCGCCGGGCCGGGCAGGCCCGGGTCCGCCGACTCGGTGGGCAGGAGCGTGCCCACGGCGACGCCGCGCCGCGTCAGCTCCGCGGCGACGGGGGCGAGCAGCCCGGCGTAGTCGGGCCGCGCGGGGAAGAAGGTCACGAGCACGTCGGCGCGACGGTCCTCAGGCAGCGGCGGGCGCGGCGCGGCGAAGAGGTACTCGAGGGTGAACGGCGCGAAGGCCCGCTGCCTGGCGCGCAGCGGTCCCACGGGCGAGTCGCCCCGCGTGAGGCGGTAGAGCTGCCAGGCCAGGTGAGCGAAGGCGGGCGGGTAGCCGGCGGCGAGCTCGTCGGCGAAGGCCGCGAAGCCGCGGGCGTCGGGCCCGTCCGCGCCGGCTGGGACCCGCGTCCCCAAGGCTCAGGCCGGCGCGGGGACCGGCAGCCGCGCGACGTGCTCGCGGCTCGCGGACGCGAAGCCGGCGGCCTGCTCGCGCAGCCGCGTCCGCAGCGCCGCGCCCGCGGCCACGTGCCGCTCGACGAGGTCCACCACCTGCCCCACCGAAGCGGCCAGGTCCATCGCGTCGAACGAGGGGCTCTCCAGCCCCACCATGTCGGCCAGGGCGGCGAGCTTGAACGAGTTGCTCGACAGCGGCACGAACGGCGTGCCGCCCCTGAGGCCGAAGATCGCGGGGTGCCAGCGTCCCCCGACGTAAGCCGCGGCGTTGCCGATGAGGTCGACGGCCTGCAGCACCGGCGTCGCCGTGGCGACCAGGGGCGCTGCCAGCTCGTCGGCCAGCGACCGGAACGCCGCCTCGTCCGGCCTGTCGGAGGCCGTGAGCACCACCTGGTGGCCGCGGTCCCTCAGCTCCCGCACCAGGCTCCTGAAGCCGGGCACGGGGTCGCCGGTGGGGTGGGCATCGGGCATGTGGGGGTCGCGCCTCCTGGCCCAGGCGAACTGGGCGCTGCCGCCCACGACCACGTAGGGCCTGCTCGGGTCGAACCGCGCCCTGTCTGGCCAGACGTCGTAATGGCCCGGCCTGCCGGCCAGGGTCGCCCACGCCTCCCTCGCGGCGGGCTCGTAGGCGAAGGCGGCGTCGGGGACCAGGCGACCGGCGACGAACCCCGCGCACTCGTGGAGCGAGCGCGCCTCGCGGAACGTCACGTCGTCGAGCTCCGGGTAGACGGCCTCGGCGAAGGCGCGCATGCCGGGGTGGGAGAGGTCGGCGGTGTGGTTGACAAGCCCCACCCACTTGCCCAGGTGCCGCTTGGCGAAGTGGGCCATGAGCAGCAGCGCGCGGCCCTTGCGCTGCAGGTCGTAGATCGCTCCCTCGCCGTTGATCAGCACGGCGTCCGCGGCGGCCAGGCGCTCGGCGGCGAACTCGAGTATCTCCCCGTGGGCCATCGCCAGGGCGGCGTCCCCCAGGCCGCGCGCGTCCAGGGGCACGACGTCGGGGATGCGCGGCGCGACCTTCTGGAAGGCGCGCCGCGCGACCTCGCGGACGATCGGCCGGCGCGGCAGCCAGGCGTCGAGCCGCGCGGCCGCCCGGCGCCAGCGGCGGCTGTCGCGCGGCGCGAACGAGAGGATCTCCTCGAGGTAGATCGTCGACACGACCTCGGCGCCGCGTTCCGCCAGCGCGTCCTTGAGCGCGCCCGTGGTGGCCCGGCAGCCCCAGTTCGGGTTGCGGGACGTGTCGTTGACGAAGCAGACGCGCAGCGGCGACTCGTCCTGGCCGGTCGCCGCGGGCGCCGCCGTGGAGCTACGCGTGACGACCATGGCCCCAGATGCTAAGGGCGCCGCCGCGCGCCGTGGCTTCAGGCGTCACGCTCCGGGCGCGTCGCCCTCCGCGTCGGCACCGCCCGCCTTGAGCCGCGCCGCCAGCACCTCCACGGGGTGCAGGGCCCGCTTCCCGGTGCCGTCGACGATCTGGTGGCGGCACGAGAAGCCGGGCGCGGCCGTGACGCCATCGTGCTCGCGCACGGCGGGGAAGAGCCGCTGCTCGCCGATGGCCATGGACACGTCGTGGTGGGCGTAGCCGAACGAGCCCGCCATGCCGCAGCAGCCGGCGTCGAGGGGCTCGACCTCGTCGGCCACCCAGCCCAGCACGGCCGTGGCGTAGCTCGTGCCCAGCACGGCCTTCTGCTGGCAGTGACCGTGGAACAGCAGGCGCCCCTCGGCGCGGGCGAAGGACCGCTCGGGCTTGAGGCGCCCCGACGTCCACTCCTTGGCCAGGAACTCCTCGACCATGCGCACGCTCGCGGCCACGGCTTCCGTCTCCGCGCCGGGCACGAGGTCGGGGTAGTCGTCGCGGAAGGCGGCCACGCACGACGGCTCGAGGCCCAGCACCGGCACGCCCTCGTCGGCGTAGCGCCTCAGCCTGGCCACGTTCTCCCGCGCCATGCTCTGCGCGCGGCGCACGAGGCCCTTCGAGAGCTGCGGGCGCCCACAGCAGCCGTAGGGCACGAGCTCCACGTCGTACCCGAGGGCCTCGAGGACCGTCACGGCCGCCTTGCCGGGACCCTGCTCGTTGTAGCGGGTCCAGGTGTCGACGAACAGCGCGACGCGGCGCCCGTTCGTCCCGGTGGCGGCGGCGCGTTCCGGGTCGTCCGCGCCGTTCTCATCGTCCGCGGCGTCCTCGTGAGCGCGCCGGTCGCCGACCAGCCCCCCGCGGCCCGCTCCGCGCCGCCGCTCGAACCAGCGCTCGAAGCGCTCGCCGGCGTAGCGCGGCAGCGTGCGCCGAGAGTCGACGCCCACGGTCCTCTCGAGCAGCCACCGCACCGGCTTCAGCGGCAGCAGCGCGTTCGCCACGGGCGCCAGCGCCTGGCCGAGCGGCGCCACGCGGCCGACGTTCGCGAAGGCCAGCGTGGGCAGGGAGACGCCGTGCTCGTCGTGGTAGTGCTGCAGCCACTCGTACTTGAGCTTGGCCATGTCCACCTGGCTGGGGCACTCGGCTTTGCAGGCCTTGCACTCGAGGCAGAGGTCGAGGACCTCGTAGACCGCGCGGCTGGTGAGCCCGCCGGGCAGGCCGCCGGTGATCGCCTCCCTGAGCACGTTCGCGCGCCCGCGCGTCGAGTGGTCCTCGTCGCGCGTGGCCATGTAGCTCGGGCACATCGTGCCCACGCCGACCTTGCGGCAGGCGCCGACGCCGGTGCACGCCTCGATCGCGCCCAGGAACCCCTCCTGGTCGGAGAAGTCGAGGGTCGTGGCCACCGCGACCTCGGGGTAGTCCGGCCCGTAGCGCAGGCTCTCGGTCAGCGGTGGCGCCTCGACGACCTTGCCCGGGTTCATCAGCCAGTCGGGGTCGAAGGCGCGCTTGACCTCGATGAACGCCTGGTAGAGCCTGTCGCCGAACAGGCGCCGGTTCTGGTAGGAGCGGATCAGGCCGTCGCCGTGCTCGCCGCTCCAGGAGCCGCCGTACTTGACGACGAGCTCGAAGACCTCCTCGCTGATGCGCCGGTACGCCTCCACGCCGGCGCCCGACTTGAGGTCGATGAGCGGCCGCACGTGGATCACGCCCACCGAGGCGTGCGCGTACATGACCGTGCGCGCCCCGTGCCGGCGGCACACCTCGATGACCTCGGGGATGTAGAAGGGCAGCTTGTCGACGGGGATCGCGGCGTCCTCGATGAACGGCGTGGGCTTGTGCCTGCCCTTCATCGTGGCGTAGATGCCCAGGCCGGCGCGACGGAGCTCGACGATGTCGCGCTGCTCGGCGGGGTGCCTGGCCACGTGCGAGGCGTAGGAGAGCGCGCTCACCTCGGGGTCGTCCGCCAGGGAGGCGAGCTGGGCGTCGAGCTCCTCGTCGGTCTCGCCGTCGAACTCCACGAGCAGCACGGCGGCCGGGTCGCCCTCGACCCACGACGTCAGCGGCGCGATGTGCGGGTTGTGCTTGCCGAGCTCGAAGAGGTCGCGGTCTAGGAGCTCCACGGCGGCCGGTCCGTGCCGGTTGATGTACTGCACGGCCGTCAGCGCCTTCTCCAGCGTGTCGAAGTGGCGCATGTCGAGCACGCGCCTGGGCGGGAGGCGGTGCACGGCCAGCTTCACCTCGAGGATCAGCGCCAGCGTGCCCTCGCTGCCGCAGACGAGCTTGGCGAGGTTGAAGGGCCCGTCCCCGACGAGCTCGTCGAGGTTGTAGCCGCCCACGCGCCGCATGACCTTCGGGTAGCGGGCGGCGATCTCGTCCTCGTTCTCCCTGACGATCCGGACGACCTCGCGGTAGAGGCGCCCCTCGCGTCCCTGGTCCGCCGTCTTGGCGGCCAGCTCGGCGCGGTTCAGGGGCCCTAGCTCGAGCTCGGTGCCGTCGGCCAGGAGCACGCGCATGGCGATGACCTGGTCGACGGTCTTGCCGTACTTGATCGAGTGCGTGCCGGAGGAGTTGTTCGCGACCATGCCGCCGACGTTCGCCCTGTCGGTCGTGGCGACGTCCGGCGTGAACTGCAGGCCGTGCGGCGCCAGGACGCGGTTCAGCTGGTCGCGGACCACGCCCGGCTGCACCCGCACCCAGCGCTCCTCCGGGTTCACATCGAGCACCGCGGTGAGGTGCTTCGACATGTCGATGACCAGCGCCTCCCCGACCGTCTGGCCGGCCAGGGACGTGCCGCCGCCGCGGGGCAGGATCGGCGCGCCGTGCTTGGCCGCGACCCGCACGGCGGCGCGGACGTCGTCCTCGTCGAGGGGCACGACCACGCCGACTGGCGCGATGCGGTAGGGGCTGGCGTCTGTGGCGTAGAGCGCGCGGGCCTTGGCGTCGAAGCGCACCTCGCCCCTCACGGACGCCCTGAGGTCGCGCTCGAGGGCGCCAGGGTCGGCGACGGTGCGGGGGGAGGGCAGCGGTGAGCGGAGACGTCCGGCGGTGGCGTGGTTCGCGGACGGGTCGGTCGCGGGCGCCTGTGGCATGCGAAAGGTTATCGCCTGTCAGGGCGCGGGTGCAGGCGAGGGGCGCGCCGCGACTGCGGCTCGTCCGCCCTACGGCGGCCCCAGGGCTTCGCCGTATAGCCTGGTCAGCCGTGGAACATGGCGTCGAGCGGATGACGGCGGTCCTCCTCAGCCAGGCCGTGCTGGTCCCCAACCTCGTCGGCACGTTCGTGTTCGCGCTCTCGGGCGGGGTGGCGGGCGTGAAGGGGCGCGTGGACCTGTTCGGCCTCGCCGTGCTGGCCTTCGCCGCCGGCAACGCCGGCGGCATCATGCGCGACATGATCCTCGGCAGGTTCCCGGCCGGCAGCCTCAGCGACTGGCGCTACCTGGCGGTGTCGGTGCTGGCCGCGGTGGTCGTCTTCCTCTGGTACCCCGACATCGACCGGCGCCGGCGGCTCGTGCTCTACTTCGACGCCGGCGGCCTGGCGCTCTTCGCCGTGACCGGCACGCTGGCCGCGCTCTCGGTGGGCCTGGGCCCGGTGATGGCGCCGGTGATGGGCATGCTCACGGGCATCGGCGGCGGGATGCTGCGCGACGTGCTCGTGAACGAGACCCCGGCGGTGCTGAAGAGCGACCTCTACGCGATCGCGGCGCTGGCCGCCGGCCTGGTCGTCGTGGTCGGGGACGCGCTCGGCTGGCCGTGGCTGGCGACGTTCGTCGTCGGCGCCGGGCTCTGCTTCTTCCTGCGCATGATGGCGATCCACCGCGGCTGGGGGCTGCCCACGGCGCCGTGGTCGAGCGGGCCGGGGTGACGAGGTCCCTCGTGCGCTCATCGAGACCGCAGGGACGCGACGACCTGCGCCTGAGCGCGGCACCGAAGTCCGGATGGTCCGGGTTCATCAGGTAGTCGAGGCTGGCGGGGGCGACCACCGACGGCACGCGCAGGAACACGCTGCGGGGAGAACGCCTGCGCGAGGGAGTCGGTGAGGGCCAGGCGGTAGGCCAGGTTCAGAGGTAGGCCCCGTCCTGGAGCGCCGTGATCATGCTGGCGAGCTCCTGCTGCCCCAGGCTGGTCCGCAGCAGGTCGAACGGGCGCTTGCCGCCGAGGTGCTCGTGCGGCCGGCGGAACCAGTCCGAGGCGGCCTCATCGCCGATGATGGCCGCGACGCGCGCGAAGAGCTTCAGAGCTGCGCTGCCGCGGTCCAGCGTCGAGACGTCCATCACCGGGCGCCTGCTCACGCGGCTGCTCGAGACCCCGAGCAGCTCGTAGACGTCCGCCTTGCTGACGTCGAAGACCCGCAGCAGGCCGTCGACGACCTTGAGCAGGTCCTGGTCGCCGATGAGGCGGTGGTCGATGATCGCCCGCACCACGGAGCCGTAGTCGGCGTCGAACACCTGCCGGAACAGCTCCTCCTGCTTCCGCGCCACCGCAGTTGCCATGGCAGCATCCTGCATCGCGAACGCAACAGAGGACGTCTGGCGACCGCGTAGGGTCGTCGCCTTCGTCGGGTCCGCGCCCCCGCGGCCGGCGCCGTCTGGGTCCCGGCGGCGCTACCCGCGGCCGGCGCCGTTCGGGTCCGCGCCACGGCGCGCTGCCGGGTCCCGCCGGCGCGCTAGGACGTCGGTCAGCCCCGCGCCACGCTCGCCGCGGCCTCCACGGCCTCCGCGGCCGCGGACGCGCCGCCCTCCCCGAACAGGTTCACGACGGCCACGGCGAACGCCTCGTCGTCGAAGTGCCTGTAGGCGTGGACGAGGTTGCGCAGGCGGTAGCGGCGCACCAGGCCCGCCAGCAGCGTCGGCGAGTCCATGGGGTTCAGCTTGCGGCCCGGCTCGGTGACCACG
>DASVDQ010000115.1 GCA_036381035.1 Trueperaceae bacterium
CGGTCCTCGACCCGTTGCGGGCGCCGGGTGCTACTGATAGCTTGCTGGGACCGCTCGACATCCCGGCGCGCGAGCACGGCACAGGCACTCGCCGACGTCTTGGAGGCACACCGCGGCGTGACCAGAGCAGAGAGCGCGATCAGGACGCAGCGACTCGTGGCGGTGCTGCGGGGCGACTTCACGTGGGACGAGCTGGAGAGGGTCGCCGAGACGATGCTGTCTCGGGGCTTCAGCGTGCTCGAGTACACGCTCACGGGCCGCGACGCGCTGGCCGCCATCGGGCGCCTCAGGGAGCGGTTCGGCGAGGAGCTGGTCCTCGGGGCCGGCACCGTCGTCACGGCGGACGACTACCGAGGCGCCCGCGCCGCCGGGGCCGAGTTCATGGTCGCGCCGTGCTTCAGCGCGGAGCTCTCCGCGGCGGCCCACGGCGGCGACCGCCTGTTCGTCCCCGGCGTGTTCTCGCCCAGCGAGGTCGCGGCGGCCCGCGGCGAGGGCTGGAGGCTGCTCAAGCTCTTCCCCGCCGGTACGGGCGGACCCCAACACCTGAGGGCGCTGCGCGGCCCGTTCCCCGACGTGTCGTTCGTCCCCACGGGCGGCGTCGACGCCGACAACGCCGCCGAGTTCCTGCGCGCCGGTGCGGTCGCGGTGGGGCTGGGCTCCGCGCTCGTCCGCCCCGGGACGCCCGCGGAAGAGCTGGACCGCCGCCTCGTCGGCCTGCGGGCGCTCCTGCAGGCCGAGACGACGGCATGACCGCGCCGAAGCCCGGCGCCCGGGAGCCGCGGCGCTACGACGTCACGAGCGTCGGCGAGACGATGCTCAGGTACAGCGTCGCGCCGGGCGAGCACTTCACGACCGCCACGTCGTTCCGCGTGGACGTCGGCGGGGCGGAGAGCAACGTCTGCGCGGCCCTCGCGCGGCTCGGCCGCCGCACGGCATGGGCGAGCGCGCTGCCCGACAACCCGCTGGGGGCCTTGGTGCTCGACCGTCTCAGGGCGGCCGGCGTGGACACCGCGGGCGTGCGCCTCCTGCCGGGCACGCGTCTGGGGACCTACTACCTCAAGCCCTCCCTCGTGCCGAACATGAGCGCGGTCGTCTACGACCGCGCCGGCTCGGCCTTCACCGCCCTGGACCCGGCAGACCTCGACCTCGCGACGCTGCTCGACACGACCTTCCTGCACGCGACCGGCATCACCGCGGCCCTCGGCGAGGGTCCGCGGCGCCTGCTCGGGGAGGTCCTGCGGGAGGCGCGCTCCGCGGGCGTGAGGGTCTCCTTCGACGTCAACCACCGGGAGACGCTGTGGCAGGCGGACCAGGCCCGCACGGTGCTGCCCGAGTTCATGGCGCAGGCCGACGTCCTGTTCTGCAGCGCGCGCGACGCCGCCCGGCTGTTCGGCGCCGCCCCGACCGGCCCCGGCGCCGCGAGCGCGCTGCGCCGGCACAGCCAAGCGGAGCTCATCGTCGTCACCCTGGGGGACCGCGGCGCCTACGCCCGGCTGGGCGACGAGGAGCTGACGGTCCCTGCCGTGCCGACCCAGGTAGTGGACCGGCCCGGGGCGGGCGACGCCATGATCGCCGGCGTCCTCGACGGCCTGCTGGACGGCGACGTGCGCGCCGGGCTGGAGCGAGGCGCCGTCCTCGCCGCCGTGGCTCTGTCCCACCATGGCGACATGGTCGCCGTGACCCGCGGCGAGCTCGAGGCCGCGCTCGCCCGGACGACGGGGGACATCGCGCGCTAGCC
>DASVDQ010000116.1 GCA_036381035.1 Trueperaceae bacterium
GAGGTGATACGTGGCTACGACGTCGTGAGCAAGCCCCTGTTCGAGGCGCTGCGGCGCGAGGGGCATGACCCCGCGGTGGTGATGGAGTGCCTCGCCAGCCTGGCGACGGACCGAGCCGCCCGAGCCTCTGGCGGCGAGCCGACCCTCCTGGCGGGCGGTCAGCCGAAGCTCACCTGGTCGGACGTCTTCGACGCGTTGAAGCCGCGCCCGGCGGTCGGCGAGGCCAGACAGGCCGTCAGCCGTGAGGCCCAAGCGCTCGCGCGCCTGATAGCTTCGATCGAGTGAGTACCCGGCCCGGGCGCACGGACGTCACGTCTCGTGCGCCCGGGCGCACGGCTTGGGTCGTCCGAGAGTCGAGCCCGAGAGGTCACACCACGGAGCCGCGAGTAGGTTCTCGCGATGGCTCCAGGCGTCGCCGCCGCGCCCTACCCCCGGCGCAGGTCTGGCAAACCATCGATCATCTGCACGACCGCCTCGACCCAATCGGCCAGCCTCGCGATGTCGGCCAGGCTGGTCGTCTCGACCGGCGTGTGCGTGTACCGGGTCGGGAAGGAGAGGTCGATCGCCGCGGCGCCGCGCCCCTCGTGCTGCATGAAGGAGGCGTCGGTGAGACCCCCCTGCAGCACGCCGTCCTGCACAGCGATGCCCCTCTCGGCGGCGACCGATTCCGCGAAGCGGCGCAGCTTCGGGTGCGGGATCACGCCGTTCAACGAGGCGCGGGTGAAGCGGGACAGGACGGGACCGGCTCCCAGCGCCACGTCGCCGCCGTCGGCCGAGTCGGGCGTGTCGGTGGCGATGGCGATGTCGAGGCACAAGATGACGTCGGCGTCCACCCGACGGGCGGCGCTCACGCCCCCTCGCACGCTGAACTCCTCCTGCGCCGTGGCCAGCAGGACCGTGTTCCACGGGAGGTCGGCGCCCCGCAGACGACGAGCGAGCTCCACCAGTAGCGCGACTCCCACGCGGTCGTCGAGCGCCTTGCCGCAGAGCATGCCGCCCTCGACCCGCGCGCGAGCGTCGAACACGCCCAGGGTCCCGACGCGGAGGCCGCGCCGCAGGGCCTCCTCGCGCGAGCCCGCGAACACGTCGACGTACGCGTCGTCGACGCCGACCGACCGAGACAGCTCGTCCTGCGAGCTCAGGTGCTTGGCCTTGACGCCCACGACCCCGGACACCAGGCCCTCGTCGGTGAGGAAGACGAGCCGCTGACCGGCGATGACGCGGTCGTGGACGCCGCCCACGCGGTGGACGCGCAGGAAGCCGTTCGGCTCGACCTTGCGCACGACGAAGCCGATCTCGTCGAGGTGGGCCGTGACCGCGACGGTGGGCCGGCCCGCGCGGGCCGGCCCCAGCCGCACCGTGACGTTGGCGAACGCGTCGACCTCCGGCTCGAGGCCCAGCGACCGCATGTCCTCCGCGAACGCGCGCGCCACGAGGTCCTCCTGGCCGGAGGGACCGAGCAGGTCGCAGTACCTGAGCAGGTCGTCGACGAGCCGGGGGCGGTCAGGGCGGGCGCCGGCTCCGGACGACTGACCGAGGCCGTCGCCGCCCCCGCCGGACGAGCCCGCGGCGCCCCTACGAGCTGCGCCCGCCTCGCGGCCGCTCATCGCCTGCCCCGCGGATCGAGCAGGTCCCGCAGCCCGTCGCCCAGGAGGTTGAAGCCCATGACGACCATCATGATGGCAGCTCCGGGGAAGGTGGCCATCCACCACGAGGTGCGCATGAAGGCGCGGGCGTCGCTGAGCATCGCGCCCCACTCGGGGGTGGGCGGCTGCGCGCCGAGGCCCAGGTAGCTGAGGCCGGCCGCGCTGAGGATGGACGTCGCGATGCCGATGGTGGCGAGCACGATGATCGGCGCCGAGACGTTGGGCAGCACGTACATGAAGGCGATCCGCGGCCACCGGGCGCCCAGGGCCCGTGCCGCCGAGACGAACTCGAGGGACAGCACCGACAGCGTGGACCCCCTCACGGTCCGCGCGTAGACGGGTATGGCGGAGACGCCGACGGCGATCATCGTGTTGCCGAGGCTCGGCCCCAGGATGGCGACGATCGCCAGGGCCAGCAGGATGCCGGGGAACGCCAGCATCACGTCCATGGTCCGCATGATCACGGCGTCCCACCAACCGCCGAGGAACCCGGCGAGCAGCCCGAGCACGGTCCCTACCGTCATAGCGATGCCGACGGCGATGACGCCCACGCGCAGGGAGATCCGCGAGCCGTGGATCACGCGGCTGAGGACGTCCCTCCCCAGCTCGTCGGTCCCGAACCAGTGCTCCGGGCTCGGCGGGGCCTCGACCGCCGTGTAGGTCATCTGCTCCGGCGGGTACGGAGCGAGCACGTCGGCCAGCAGCGCGACGAGCAGGAAGAACGCGGTGATCGCGGCGCCGGCCACGGCGCTCGGCTTGGCGAGGAAGCGCCTCAGCCAGCGACCGGAGCGCTCGGAGCCGCGGCGCGCGGCGCCCACCGGGACGTCCGGCACACCGTCGCCAGAAGAGCCTCCGCGGGGCACCCCGCCGGCAGACGACCCGCCGACCGGCCCACCCCCACCCGCCGCCGGGGTGACCGCCTCCGCGCTCACGGGACGCGGATCCTCACGAGACCGCTCACGAGAGCGCTCACGAGACCTGGATCCTGGGGTCGAGCACGCCGTAGAGGAGGTCGACGACGAGGTTCACGACCACGTAGATGAGACCCGCGACCAGGACGATGCCCTGGATCTGCGGGAAGTCCCTGGCGAGGATCGCGTTGACCGCGAAGCGCCCGAGCCCCGGCCGCGCGAAGACCGACTCCACGATCACCGAGCCGGCCATCAGCCCGCCGAACTGGAGGCCCACGATCGTCAGGATCGGTATGAAGGCGTTGCGCAGGGCGTGCTTGACGACCACCATGCGGGGCCTGAGGCCCTTCGACTGCGCGGTCTTGACGTAGTCCTGGCCCAGCACCTCGAGCAGCGCCGAGCGCGTCATGCGCGCGAGGACAGCGGCCGCCGGCAGCGCCAGCGTCACCGCCGGCAGCACGAGGCCGCTAAGGCCCGTGCCCGTCACCGGCAGCCACTCGAGCGCCAGCGAGAACAGCATGATGAAGAGCAGGCCGCTCCAGAACGTGGGCATCGAGATCCCCAGGAGCGCGAAGCTCATCACCAGGGTCTCGAGCCCGGGCGAGCGGCTGACCGCGGCCAGCAGACCGAGGCCCACGCCCAGGACCATCGCGACCAGCATGGCCGCGCCCGTGAGGACCGCCGTCGAACCGATGCGGTCGCCGATCTCGCGCGCCACCGGCTGGCCGCTGCGGATGGACGTGCCGAGGTCGCCCACGACCACCCGCGAGATGTACCTGAGGTACTGCTCGGGCAGCGGTCTGTCGAGACCGAGCTGTGCCCTCAACCGCGCGATGTCCTCCGCCGTCGCCCTCTCGCCCAGCATGATCCTGACGGGGTCGCCCGGCGTCAGGTGGCTCATGCTGAAGGCCAGGAGCGTCACCCCCAGCACGACCGGCACGGCCGACGGAAGGCGACGGAGGAGGAACTGCAGCACCGCCTACTCCAGGGTCGCGTCGTTGAGGAGCAGGAAGCCCTCGGGGTGCACGACCGCGCCGGAGACGCGGGACGACATCGCGATGAAGTTCTCGTTCGTCCACAGCGGCACCCACAACGCCTGGTCGCTGATGTACCGCTGGATCTCGGCGTAGGTCTCGAGCCGCCTGGCCTCGTCCGTCTCGGTGCGGGACGCCTCGATGAGCGCGTCCAGCTCCTCCGACGGGAAGTGGCTGTGGGCGAGGCCCGTGCCGATGTTCGAGCTGTGGAACCACAGCTGGACGATGTCGGGGTTCGTGTAGGTGTAGCCCATGAAGTCGGCGTCGTGCTCGCCGGCCATGAGGTTCTCGAGCAGGGTGCCGAACTCGTACGTCTGGATCTGCATGTCGATGCCGATCTCGGCGAGCTGCGCCTGCACGATCTGGGCGCTGCGCGTCCACGTGTCTATCGGGGCCGTGAACAGCGTGAACCTGAAGGGGACGCCGTCCTTGGTGAGCGGCCCGTCACCGGACCTGGTCCAGCCCGCCTCCGCCAGCAGCTCCAGGGCCCGCTCGGGGTCGTAGCCGGGGTCGTAGTCCTCGATGCCCTCCCAGTAGCCCCAGATGCTGGGCGGCAGCACCCCGTGCGCGACCTGGCCCAGGCCCCGCAGGGCGACCTGCAGCACGACCTCGGGGTCGATCGCGTAGTTCAGCGCCTGGCGCACCCGCAGGTCGTCGAACGGCGCGCGCTGCGTGTTGAACTCGAGGAACAGCCCCACGCCCTTGCGCAGGAAGCTGACGACGTTGAAGCGCTCGTCGTTCCTCAGCCGCTCGACGTCGGTGGGCGGGATGTTCGGCAGCACGTCCACCTCGCCGGTCTCGAGGGCGGCCACCTGCGTCGCCGACTCGGGGATGACCCTGAACACGATCCGTTCGATGCTCGGCGCCCCGCCGCTGGTGTAAGAGGGGCCCCAGGCGTAGTCGGGGTTGCGCTCGAGGACGATGCGGTCGCCCGAGACCCACTCGGCGACGCGCCACGGGCCGCTGAGCACCGGCGTGCGGCCGAAGTCGTCGCCCATCTCCTGCGCGGCCGCCACGTTGACGATCGCCGCCCGGGGGTCGGTGAGGTTGTCGAGGAAGGGCGCGAACGGCCTGTCGAGGGTGATGCGCAGCGTGTCGGCGTCGACGACCTCGATCGTCTCGACCGGCTCGAACAGGTTCCCGGCGATCGGGGACTGCGTGGCCGGGTCCTTCGCGCGCAGGATCGAGGCGCGCACCGCCTCGGCGTCGAGAGGCGAGCCGTCGTGGAACGTGGCGCCCGGCTTGAGCTCGAAGGTCCAGGTGAGGCCGTCCTCCGACGCCGACCAGGAGCTGGCGAGCCCGTCCGCGTAGGCGTTGTCGAGGTCCTTGGTCAGCAGCGTGTCGCCGGCGTAGCGCATGATCGCGCCGGTGATGGCGGTGCTGGTCTTCTGCGGGTCCAGCGTGTCGGGCTCCTCGGCCGCCACGATGGTCAGCGTGCCTCCCTCTTGAGCCCAAGCGAGCGCGGCGACCGCGGCCAGGACCAAGACGGAGAGAGTACGGAACGACCTTCTCATCTGGCTCCTCCAGCTTGCGTGCAAGGTTCGGTCCGCTCGACTGCGGACCTCTCGACTCATCCGGGCTCGCTACACGGGCGCACGTCGGTCATGCGCGCCCGGCGATCACCTCCTCCCCCTGTGGTCGGCGAACGTGGAGAACCAGCCGAGCGCCGCCTCGGCGCTGGTGAGGCGCGACCTGGCGGTGGGCACCACCACCTCCAGGGCGGCGACGACGGCGTGCACGAGGGCCTGCGTCGCGACGTAGCTGTTGAAGGCGCCGACCCCCTCGGTCCTGGCGCGCAGCACGTGCCTCGCCTGCCGCGTCAAGGGGTTGTCGGTGCCGTCGAGGTCGGTGAGGACGCTGAAGGGCACGCCGCGCTCGGCGAGGAACTGCGCCAGCACGACCTTCTCTCGGCCCACGCGCTTCTGCGCCACGATCAGCACGTGGTCGGAGGGCAGCGCGCCGCCGAAGGTGTCGGCGACGGTACCGCCGGCTCCGTCGACGGTCCTGACGTCGGGCAGGAGCTGCTGTAGGTAGAGCCCCAGGTTGAACGCCAGGCCGTAGGAGAGCCTTAGCCCGTAGACGTAGACGCGGCCCGCCTGGAACAGGTCGCTGCAGAGCTGCGCCACCGTGCCAGCGTCGAGCTCGTCGAGCGTCGACCTGACGTTCGCCAGCGACCGTTCGCGGTGCCACTCGAGGATCGCCTGCACGTCGGCGGTGCGCCGGCCGGCCGCGTGCCGCGCGGCCGGCGACACGGCCTTGACGTAGATCTCGTCCTGGAGCTCCTCCTTGAACGTCCTGAAGCTCTCGTAGCCGAGGCGCTGCACGAACCGCGAGACGGTGGCCTTGCCCACCCCGCACGCCGCCGCGATCTCGGCCACGCTCATGAACGGTATCTTGGCGTACTCCCGCTCGATGAACGCCGCCAGCCGACCCTGCGGGCCCGTGGACCTGCCCTGCGGGCCGGGAGACCTGCCCTGCGCGCCGGTGGAAGTGCCCTGGGTGCCGGCGGCCCCGCCCGGCGCATCGGTAGAGGGGCCGGCCCCTCGCGCCTTGTCCACCGCCTTGGTACCAGGCATCGCCGCCTCGTTCCGCACGCTCTAGCTGGAACGCTTGTTCCGGGCTTCAACCGCTTCTGGAACACCTGTTCCGATTGGTGCGACGATACTGGGGCCTCGACCTGCTGTCAAGGCGGCCGGGCGCCTCCGCCGTGCGGTCGCGGACGCGGCTAGCCGAGCACTAGGTCACAAGCGGCAGCTACGTGAGCGCTGGTCCCGCCTACCCGTGCTCCATGCTCGCCAGGTACAGCAGCGCCGCCGCGTCCCAGGCCTGGGGGCGACACGCCACGGGGTAGGGCACCGGGGGTCGCAGGTCGCGCGGGTAGCCGGCCACGAGCTCCGGGAGACGCAGGTCCGGCTGTCGGCTGGCCAGGTCGAACAGGGCGGCCCTCACGCGCGAGCTCTCCGCCGCGAACCCGTAACGCGCCAGCCCGGCGGCGAACAGCGCGGTGTCGTGCGGCCACACCGAGCCGTTGTGGTAGCTGACCGGGTTGTAGCGCGCGGCGTCGGCGCCCAGCGTGCGCAGGCCCCAGCCCGTCCACATGCGGTCGCCCAGCAGCGTGGCCACCAGTGCGGCGGCTCGCTCCTCCCTGACGATCCCGGTCCACAAGAGCTGGCCGGCGTCGGAGCTGAGCACGGCCAGCGGGCGCTTCTCCCCGTCCAGCGCCATCGCGTAGGTGCCGAGCTCCGGCAGCCAGAACGCCTCGTCGAAGGCGGCCTTGAGACGATCGGCGCGCTGGCGCCACTGCGCGGAGCGGTCGGGCTCGCCCAGCCGCCCGTACCACGCGGCGGCGGCCGAGTAGGCGGCGTACGCGTACCCCTGCACCTCGGAGACGGCCAGCGCGCCCTGCGCCAGCTCGCCGCCGGCGTGGCTCATCGAGTCCCCCGAGTCCTTCCACGACTGCACGTCGAGGTGGCCCAGGCCCACGACCGCGGAGCCGAACTCGATGAACCCGTCGCCGTCCACGTCGGCCCGCTCCACCAGCCACCCCAGGGCCGCCTCCCAGGCGGGACGCAGCTCGGTGAGGAGCGAGTCCTCGCCCGTCGCGCGGCAGTGGCCATCGAGCAGCATGAGGAACAGCGGCGTCGCGTCGACGGACCCGTAGTAGGGCGAGTGCGGCGTCCTGCCCGTCCGCGTCAGCTCGCCGAACCTGAGCTCGTGCATGATCTTGCCGGGCTCGGCGTCGCGGCTCGGGTCGTCGTCGCGCGCCTGCCACCGGGCCAGGTAGCGCAGGGTGCCGGCGGCCACGTCGGGTCGGTAGGGCAGCAGGAAGTGGGCGGCGAGGAGCGAGTCGCGCCCGAACGCGGCGACGAACCAGGGTATGCCCGCGGCCGGCACCGGGCCCTCGGGCGTGAACAGCAGCAGGGCCCTGAGGTCGTCGATGGCCCGCACCAGGGCGCCGCGGTGCGGCCCACGCGCGAGGTCGGACGCCAGCAGCCCGTCGAACGACTCCCGCCACGACTCGTAGGACATCCGCCCGACCGGCGGCCGGTCCAGCGGGTTGTCGATCGCCACCGAGGCGCGTAGCGTCACCGACACGCCGGGCCGCAGGACGACCTCGTACGACGCCAGGACGCCGGGGGGCGATGCCGGGGCCGGGGCGTCAGCCGCGGCGGCCGTGCCCTCGGCCTGGGTGCCCGAGCCATGGGCCCAGCGCCCGTCCGTGCCCACGGTCAGCCGGGGCGCGACGCCGGAGAACGTCACCTCGACGCCCTGCTCGACGCCGTCGGACGCCCGGTGCCGCAGGGCCACGCACGAGTCGCTCACGCGGACGTCCGGCGCCTCCCGTAGCCGCTTCCCCCAGCCGCGCACCTCGAACAGGTCGACGAAGTCGCCGGCGAGCTCGAGGGTCAGCTCCACGACCTGGGGCTCGCGCGAGGTGTTCGATACCTCCAGCTCGTCGACGAGCGAACCCGCCGTCAGGGTCACGGAGCGCCTGACCGCCACGAGCTGCGACGGCCCGCGGATGAGCGCGTAGTGCGCGTGCAGGGTGTCCGGCCGTGGCGTCTCGACCACCAGCGGACGCAGCGGCCTCTCCCCCGACTCCCACCGCCACACGTAGCGCGACAGCATGCGCGTGTCGCGGTTGTACAGGCCGTGCTCGCCGCCGATGATCATGCCCTCCGAGTCGGCGGCCACGAAGGTGTAGTTCTCTTTCAGGACCAGGTTGTCGACGAAGTTCATACACGATGTGGCGGGGTCACAGCGCGCGGGCACGGACGGCAGCCATGGACGGTGCCGCGGTGCCGCCGGCGCGTGGCGCGCCCCGCCTCAGTCCTTCCCTACGCCGTAAGAGACGCCCTCCAAGAAGTACCGCTGGAAGACGAAGAACAGGACGATGATGGGCAGGGCGCTCAGCACCGCGCCCGACAGGATGAGCCCCCAGTCGCCGGCGCCGCCGTAGGCGTTGCGGAACGACAGCAGCCCGATGGGCAGCGTCTTGATGTCCTCCGGCGTCGTCAGCACGACCAGCGGCCAGAAGAAGTCGTTCCACGCCCCCTGGAAGGTGATGATCGTCAGCGCGCCCAGCGCCGGCCTGGCCATGGGCAGCACCACGCGGAAGTAGCGCTGCCACTGGTTCGCGCCGTCGATCATGGCCGCCTCCTCCACCTCGCGCGGGATCGACTCGAAGAACTGCTTCATGATGAACACCGCGCTGGCGCCCACCAGGCCGGAGAGGATGACGCCCCAGAGGTCGTTGAGGAGGGTCGGCCGGCCCCACAGGCGCGACAGGCCGAAGATGCCGTCGCGCAGCACCAGGTAGTTGCTGATGAAGATCACCTGGCTGGGGATCATCTGCGCGAACAGGATGAGGACGAAGACGAGCCCGCGCCCCGGGAAGCGCAGCCGCGCCAGCGCGTACCCCGCCATGGAGGCGAACAGGAGCGTCGAGAGCACCTTGGCGATGGCCACGAAGAACGAGTTCGCCGTCCACGAGAGGAACAGGCTGCGGCCCGTGGTGACCGAGCGCGCCTCGTCCATCACGCGCCGGTAGTTGTGGAACACGTAGCCGAGCGCGCCGGGCGTGACGTTGTCGTAAGAGGCGACCAGGCCTCGGCGCTCGATGCGCGTGGGCGGCAGGGTGCCGCGCAGGAACACGAGGTCGCGCGAGGCGGCGGTGGCGTCGAGGGGCAGGCGCTCGAGCCTAGGGCCGTCTCCCACGTACCTCACGCCCACGCGGTACGTCACGACCTGGCCATCCATGACCTCGCCGTCCACGGTGAGGGTGCCGGGCTGGCGCCGCACCTCCTCGACCCCGGTGACCTCCGCGTGGTCGGCGGCGTACTCGATCCTCTGCACGGCGCCGAGGCCGGCGCCCGGCCGGCGGCGCGGCACCACGACCTCGGGGGGCGCGGGCTCCACGCCCTCGGGCGCGAAGTAGGTCAGCTCGAACGACACCTCGCCCCCCGGGGCGAACCCGCCCCAGAGCGGCGCGCCGGCCCCCTGGCGGCCCAGGCTGGCGGCCGCGGCCCAGTTGGCCGGCGCGAGCTGCGGCGGCCTGAGCGTGGGCGGGTACTCCAAGGGGTCGGGCTTCAGGCTCGAGATCGTGGCGAACAGCAGCGGGCCCAGGAAGGCCAGCGAGAAGATCAGCATGAGCAGGTAGACGAGCCCCGCCCGCGACCACCGGCGCCGGGCCAGCCAGCGCTCGGCCTCCCGCTGCGACAGGCGCATGCGCACGGGCGCCTCGACGACGGCGGTGCTCACCTGGCGCCCTCCGCCCGCAGGAACAGCCGCTGGAACATCACGATGACCAGGGTGAGCACGGCCAGGAACATGGCCGCGGCCGCCGCGAACCCGACCTCGGGCAGCTGGGCGCCCGGGAACATCCGGTTGTAGACGAAGAACGACAGCGTGATCACGCTGCGCAGCGGTACCGCGTTGCCGAAGATGGCCACCTGGTCGAACATCTGCAGCGTGCCGATGAGCCCCAGCGTCACGACCAGGAAGGTCACGGGCCGCACCGACGGGACCGTGATGTAGAGGAACTGCTGCGCCGGCGAGGCGCCGTCCAGGGACGCGGCCTCGTAGTAGGACTTGGGCACGTCCTGCAGCGCCGCCAGGAACATCAGCATGAAGGTGGGGATGGTCGTGAAGATGTTCTGCAGCATGATCGCGATGAGCGGCACCGGCGCCCGCAGCCACGAGGGCGCGCCCGGCGGCACCTCCAGCCGCGTCTGCAGCCAGACGAAGTCGACCGCAGGCACGTCACGCGGCAGGAGCACGCCGGTGGCCGTGAGCGCCCACGTGCCCCCGGCCGCCACCAGCAGCGAGACCACGAGGAGCGCCGGGTCGAGGGCCCGCGCCGGCAGGCCGCGCGAGCGCTCCCACAGCACCTGCAGCGCCTGCAGGACGATCACGACGCCGAAGAACACGAGGATCTGCGGTAGATACTTCGAGAACTGGGTGGCGAGGTAGTTGAACGCGCCCCGCCGCTGATACAGCCACAGGAAGATCAGTGAGATGACGACGCTGCTCGTGACGCTGGGCATGTAGAACGCGGTGCGGAAGAACGCCATGCCGCGGATGCGCTGGTTGAGGATCGACGCCATCACCAGCGCCCCCACCGTCTGCACGAGCGTCACCAGCGCCGCGTAGATGAGCGAGTTCCGCAGGGCCGTCAGGAACAGCTCGTCGAGGAACAGGTTGCGGTAGTTGCGCAGCCCCACCCACTCGGGGGCGTTGAACAGGTCGTAGTTGGTGAAGCTGAAGTAGATCGCCCGCGCCGTGGCGAAGACAAAGAAGATCCCCAGCGAGATCAGGAAAGGCGCCAGGAAAAGGAGCGCCGCACCGGTCTCGTGGCGCCTCATGCGCATGGTTCTCTCCCGAACCGGCCGCCCCGCCGCGGCCTGCAGGCTCTACGGGTCCTCGACACGAGGATAGGGGTTGGGGGCGGCCGGCGGCCGCCCCCGTTCCCCCGGTGTCTGGTGGCTCACTGCTGGGCGCGCTGCAGGATGGCGTCGAGCTCCACCTGCGCGGCCGTCAGAGCCTCGTCCACCGTCGCCTGGCCGGTCATGACGGCCGTGGCGGCGTTGTTGAGCGGGCCCATGTAGTCGGTCCCGACGGTGCCGAACTGGAAGCCCAGCACGTTGCCGTCGGAGGCGCCCTCGAACACGGTGAGGTTGCCCCTGGCCTCGCGCGAGTCCTCCTGGAAGTACGGGTTGTCGGCCAGAGCCTCGCGGCTGGGGATGGCCAGGCCCTCCTCGAGGATGAACTGCTGCGCCTCGGGGCTCGTCAGGGCCTCGAGCACCTTGACCGCCGCGTCGCGGTTGGGAGAGTCGGCGTTCACGCCCCAGGCCACGGTGTAGATGAAGTTGCCGCGCTCGCCGGTGGTGGGCGACTTCGGCAGCAGCGTGGAGCCGTAGGGCAGGTTCGGCGCCGCGTCCCTCAGGAAGCCGATGATCCAGGCGCCTTCGATGGCCACCGCGGCCTTCTCCTGCGCCAGGCAGTCGCCGGGCCAGCCGGCCCCGACGTCGGCGGGCTGCACGGCGATGCCCTCAGTGACGAGGCTCGTGTAGAACGAGAACGCGTCCACGAACGCGGGGTCGGAGAGGTCCACGCGGCCGTCGGCGGTGAACGGCGTCCAGCCGTTCGCGTAGGCGAACGCGCCGAGGCGGGCGAAGTCGGCGGGGATGCAGGCGCCGTAGACGTCGTCACCCAGCTCGCTGACGGCGGCCAGCTTCTCCTTGAACGTGTTCCAGTCGTCGTCGGCGTTGGGGTACTCGACGCCGGCCTCGTCGAAGAGGTCCTCGTTGTAGAACACGGCCAGCGTGTTGAAGTCCTTCGGGATCCCGTAGACCTCGCCGTCGACCGTGTAGACGTCCATCAGGCTGTCGATGAACGGGCTGGTGTCCACCAGGTCGGTGATCGGCAGGACCTTGCCGGTGGCGATGATGCCGGGCGCGGTCTCGCCGGGGATGTAGAAGACGTCGGCCGCCGTGCCCGCCGAGAGGGCGTTGGTGAGGACCTGGTTGTAGTCGGTCTCGATGGGCTCGTACTGGACCGTGATGCCGTCGGCGGCCAGCTGCTGGCCGACGACCTCGTCGAGCAGGCGCTGGACGATGGCCGGGTCGCCGCCGCCGTACCCCATGATCCTGATCGTCGTCTGGGCCTGCGCCGCGCCGAACGCGAGTGCGAGCAGCGCGACTGTGATCAGTACTCTCCTCATGCCGTCTCCCTTCGCTTGCCTTGCTGCCTATGTCGACCCGTGGTCGACGGGTCGGGGGTCTCTGGTCCTCGTGACTTCTCTCCTCGTTCGGCCGGTCGCGGTTCGGCCCCTACGGGCCGGGCCTGCTCGGCTCGGCCCGCCATCCCGCACACGCGTCCGCCAGGTGCAGTGCATCACCGCCTCTCCGCCGTGGTGCCCCGCACCACCAAGCTCACCGGCACGCGCACGCCGCGGACCGGCGCGCCGTTCAGTGCTTCGTGCAGCAGCTCGACCGCGGTCTTCGCGACCGCCGCGATGTCTTGCCTGATGGTCGTCAGCTCGTCGCCGATCTCGGGCATGTCGTCGAACCCGATCACCGAGACGTCCGAGGGCACGCGCAGGCCCGCGTCCGTCAGGGCGGCGATGACGCCGTTGGCCAGCTCGTCGGTCGCCGCGAAGACCGCGGTGTAGTCGAGGCCTCTCGCGCCGCTCGGCTCGGCGGTCGTGCGGGCGGAGGCGTTCATGGCGAGCCGGTCGGGAACCGTGCCGGCGGGCCCCATGTGGACGTGGTGGAGGTGGGTCCCGTGGCTGCGCGTAGCGAGGTCACGCGTCATGGCGCGGTAGGCGCCGAGGGCCGAGAGGTCGTCCGTCTCGAGCACGCGCGGCCGCGGCGCCCCGGCCTCATCGTAAGCGCTTACGAAGCCGGCCGCCCTGTCGCTCATCGCCTGGGAGAACAACTCCCCCGTCACGTGGAGCGCGTTCGTGTGGCCGAGGCGCAGCAGGTGCTCGGCCGCCAGCCTCCCGCCCGCGACGTCGTCCGCCGCCACGCAGCGCACGCCCTCCCGACGGCCGATGAGCACGAAGGGGACCTTGCGCTTCTGGAGGTCGGCGATCCGCGGGTCGTCCGCGTGGGCGCCGAAGAGCATGCAGGCGTCGGTGGGCTCGAGCGGCAGGCCGTCGCGTCCCGTCGGCACGTCCTTGAGGCGGAGCCCGCTGGAAGCGAGCTCCTCCATGAGGTGCTCGAGGAAGAGCATGAAGAACGGGATGAGCCGCCGGTGGCCGTAGGCCGTGCAGAGGCCGACCGTGACGTGGCGGCGGTTGCTGAGCTCCCGCGCCGCCCTGTCGGGCCGGTAGCCGAGGCGCTCCACGGCGGCGAGGACCTTGGCGCGGGTCGCGGGGCTCACGCCGGGTCGATGGTTCAGGACGCGGCTCACCGTCGCTATCGACACTCCCGCTACCATCGCCACGTCGTGGACCGTCAGCCGGCTAGAATCCGTGACGACCACCTAGCCTCCTGCCGTCGTGCCTTCTCAGGCGTCTCGCGTAAGCGCTTACACCAAAGGTATAGCTTTTCTCACATCTCGTCAATCGGCGGGGGTCGCTCGTCTGTCGGCCGGGGCCGGCGGGGCTCCGATGCGGGCGCAGGTTCCCCAGGCGCGGCAGAGCATAGGGCACCCATCGGCTCGCTTGGTGCGGGCATCCCGACCTTCCTGCGTGGGCGCCGATCCGGTGCCGCCGGCAGCTCGCCGCGCGAGGTGAGGCGCTGGTGCCGGCGGCTCACAGGGTCTGGTGGCCGACCTCATCGCTTGGCCGGCCACCTCGGTCGCTTCCTAGGCGGACCCCGTGAGGACCCTCACTGGACCATCTGCAGCCTGTTGCCGAACGGGTCGTAGAAGCTGCAGTAGGTGACCACGCCGGGCACCGACACCACCTCGTCGCAGCGGATGCCCTTCGCCAGCAGCTTCTCGCGCATGGCGTAGACGTCGTCTGTGTCGAAGACGATGGTGACGTTGTGGTGCGGCTGCCAGCCCTCGCGGGCCGTCGTGATCGAGACGCTCGTGGGCTTCTCGGGGAGCCGCCACTCGATCCAACCGAAGTCGGGGAGGTCGTACGAGGGCTGGCCGAACTCGAGGACCTCGCCGTAGAACCGGCGCGCCTCGTCCAGGTCCGGGACCTCGATCGACACGACGTTGATGCCAGGGAACAGCGCCACCAAGGCTCCTCTCGTGGGGGACCGCATCCAAGGTAACTGACCGCGCGCCGTCGGCGCACGGGATCCGGGGCCGAGGACGGCGCGAGCCGGACCCGGCAGCCGAGGGCGACGTGCCCATCGCGAGCCTCACTCACGGGGTCGGCTCGGCGTAGCCGCCACGCGCCGGACCCGGGAGCCAGCGCCGACTTACCATCGGGACGATGCCGGAGAAGGTCGACCTCAAGCGGTCGCTCGACGCCTACCGGGCCAAGCGGGGCGAGTTCCTCGTCCTGGACGTGCCTCCCATGCAGTACGTGATGGTCGATGGTCACGGCGACCCGAACTCAGCTCCCGAGTACGCCGCCGCCGTCGAGGCGCTCTACGCGGTCTCCTACGCGCTGAAGTTCGCGAGCAAGCGCGAGCTCGGGCGCGACTACGTCGTGATGCCCCTGGAGGGACTGTGGTGGGCCG
>DASVDQ010000117.1 GCA_036381035.1 Trueperaceae bacterium
GTAAGCGTCCGGCGAAGACCGTCTTCCCGCCGTCTGAGGCTTCAGTTTAGCTGCCCTCCGTGAAGCGGGCACTGTGGACGTGTCCGCGTGGAGGACAGATGGACACGTACACTCTTTCGCAAGCGTCAACGTCAAGCGTGAGTCGCGGAGACGGTAAACCGCGCCGGCGACTGCGCACCGTTGAGGAGAAGACGAAGATTGTGCAGGAGACGCTGGCGCCAGGCGTCTCCGTCGCAGAGGTCGCACGCCGACACGGCTTGAACGCGAACCTGTTGTTCAACTGGCGCCGTCAGTACCAGCAGGGCGTGCTGGAGAACCGCACGCCGCAGCCGCGCGCGGTGAAGCTACTGCCGGTCAAGGTCGCGGAGCCGGTGAGTTCGGCGAGCCCGCCGGCGACGGGCACGATCGAGATCGAGTGGCCCGATAAGGTGCGAGTACGGCTTGTCGGCGAAGTCTCGATCGAGCAGCTTACGACAGTGCTCGCCGCACTGGCGCAGCGCCGATGATCGGGCTTTCCGCCGGGACGAAGATCTGGATCGTCTGTGGCGTGACGGATATGCGCAAGGGCTTCGATGGGCTTGCCGCAGTCGTGCAGCTGAAGCTGCGCGAGGATCCGTTCTCGGGCCAGCTCTTCGTGTTCCGAGGCCGTCGCGGGGACCGGGTGAAGATCTTATGGTGGGACGGCGACGGGCTGTGTCTGTTCGCGAAGCGGCTCGAGCGCGGCCGCTTCGTGTGGCCGCGCGCGGAGGATGGCGTCGTGCACTTGTCGCAAGCTCAGCTCTCGATGCTGCTTGAAGGCATCGACTGGCGACGTCCTGTTCGCACGCAAGCGCCGCAGCTCGCGGTGTAGCAGCTTTAGGTTCTCCTGCATGCAGAAGTTGTCGCGCACGACGGAGGTCGTGCGCGTACAATGCGCGCATGGCGAAAGCGGCGAAGACGGTCGAGCTCCCGAACGACATCGAGAGCTTGAAGCGTCTGGTGATCGAGCAGCAGGCGCTGC
>DASVDQ010000118.1 GCA_036381035.1 Trueperaceae bacterium
CGCTGTACGCGCGCTCGACGTAGTGCTTGCCGGTCGCCGGGTCGATGATCGGGTCGCCGCGCTGCGTGAACTGCTTTCGCTCCACGCCCTCGAGCGCGCGGCGCCGCGCCTCGGCCTCGAGGTGGTCCGCGGCCTGCTCCACTGCCTCGTCCCACGCCCGCGCGAACTCGTCGTCGTCCTTGCGCAGCCGGTAGAGGGCGCGCCTGTCGAGGTTGCCCATCTCGGCGCTGAGCACGACGTTGCCCGTCTCGGCCAGGTCCTCGAGGAACCGGGCGAGCTTTTTGGGTGTGGGCTTTGAGCGCCGGCGGGCCACGGTTCAGGCCCCAAGCGTGATGATCGTGGCGCCGTCGATCGACCCGTAGAGCTGGCGGCTCTCGGCGGGCGTGATGACGCGCCTGGTGGTGACGAGCGGATTGGCCTGGGTGGCATGAGTCCAGGCGAGGCCGGTGAGGGCCTTGAGGACGAGGGTCGCGGCGGTGTCTGCGTTGGGGATGCTCTGGGCTGGCCAGCTGGTCGGTGGGAGGTTCTGGTCGCTGGTGTAGACGAGGAGGAGGTCGACGTGCACGTGCCCGTGCGGGACGAGGGGGTGGCCGCGGCGGCCGAGGCCGTGTTCGCGTGCGGCGTTACGGACGGCGTCGAGGTACGCGGCTGCGGGGCGGTTGTCTCGGCCGTCGCCGTTGCGTTCTCTGGCTTGTGGCCTGCCTGGGATGACGATGCGCACCGCCGCCTCCTTCGCGGGGGATCGTGCGCCCCGGAGGGGCGGTGCTGTGGTCAGCGTAGCAGATGTGCTGGTCATGGGTCCCCTGGTATCTCCTCGATCGTGACTGTGAGCGCGCCCCCGGCGCGCGGCTCGGCGCGGACGATGGTCAGGCGGTCGATCTGGCTGTCGTCGTGGAGGACGCCGGCGTAGACGAGGGCGTCGATGGCGGCCTTTTCGCTGGCGTAGCCGAGGCGTGGAGCGGCTTGCATTGCGAGCTGCGCGGCGGCTTGGGCGCGGTACTCGCGGCCTTTGCGGCTGAGGACCTTGCGGCCGCGGACGACGGCGTGGAGGTTGTTCGCGGTGGGTGGCCAGGGTAGCTCGAGGGTCACCGCGGCAGCCTCTCGTCCCTGCCCCTGACCTCGACCACGACGCCGGACGCCATGCGGCTGAGGATGGCCGCGGCGCTCTCGCTGTCGGGGCTCAGGTGCTCGGCGGCGGCGGACGGGCGGTGATTCG